>CANDMD010000054.1 GCA_947385725.1 uncultured Lachnospiraceae bacterium
TCTGGTTCAAAAGCTGCTTCACCAGTTCAGGGCCGCCCTCGCCCACGGCCATGGTGCCCAGAGCGCCGTAACGGGTATGGGAATCGGAGCCAAGGATCATACCGCCGCCGGTGGCAAGCATCTCCCTGGCGAACTGATGGATGACTGCCTGGTGAGGGGGTACATAGACACCGCCATACTTTTTCGCGCATGTCAGCCCAAACATATGGTCATCTTCATTGATCGTGCCGCCCACTGCACACAGGGAATTATGGCAGTTAGTCAGCACATAGGGCATGGGAAACTTCTTAAGCCCTGACGCCCTGGCCGTCTGGATGATCCCCACAAACGTGATGTCGTGGCTGGCCAGCTTGTCAAACCGCACCTTCAGCCTGTCCATATTTCCGGAGGTATTGTGGCTTTCCAGGATACCATAAGCGATGGTCTGTTTCGCCGCCTCCTCCCTTGTGATCTCTTTGCCGGTCTTTGCCTTTATAGCGGCAGCCGCCTCTGCATTATCCGGCACGATCTCCGTACCGTTTATCAGATATGCGCCGCCCTGCATCAATTCTATCATCTTTCTCCTCCAATCCGGTTCCATACACAATAATCTGTTCTACTTCTTCACTAAGTACTTATTATAAAAGAAATAGCAGCTTTATGCAATGCTTAAAATATTAATACCCCACAGGCCTCCAAAAGCAAGGGGAATCACCACTCTGCATTTACATCGTGATAATTCCCCTTTTACGTGCATTTAGCTTGCAATGCGCGGTCTGCCCAACCGTTTAAACCTTTCTATCATCTCTTTCCACTTATACCGCTTACCATCCGGTCCTCCCGTCAGCCTGCTGTCTGTTGCTACCATTCTTCTTGGAGTAATTTCCACTACATTTAATTTTTCCATATAATATCCCACTCCTTTCAGCGGCTACTTCTCTCCCGTAAGCCTGATCAATACCGCTTTGCCCTCAAAAGCCGCGCCCCCCACAATCTGCCGCATCTGTCGCTCCTCATTCATGACACTATCGTCATAAAGGTGCACGTGCCCGGCAAGCATCAGCCCCACCGGGCTGCTGTCCGCTGTAGCCAGCTCCAGAAATCGCTGGGAAGCTTCATCAGGCCATATACCTCCCTGATCTCCGTTTCCGATCACAGTGGGGCTATTCCACGCCTCCAGCGCTTTGGGCAACAGCGTCTCTGACGAGTAAGGCACATGAAACAGGAGGATCACCGGCTTGTTTTGTGCCAGAAGTTCCTCATAGATGGGCATTGCATCCGGATCCACCTGACCCGGGCTGTTATTCACTCCTGCCAGAAGAAGTTCTCCCGCTTCTATGGAATGGATCGCTGCATTATCCTGCATCAAGGGTTCCAGTCCGGCCAGATAATTATCTTTCCCGTAATCCGTCATGTACTCCCAGGGATAGGTCCAGTCATGGTTACCGGGCACATACAGATATGGCATATCCAGTTGGGCCAGCTGTGTTTGAAGCCACTCCACGTTTGCACCGGAAGGGGAATCTATGATATCGCCCCCCAAAAGAACCGCATCCACCTCCATCTCATTGGCATATGCGATCCATTCCGGAAACTGCTCCGCGGAGGGCACTCCCGCTTCGTTCACAAACTGCTCATACCGCTGCGCCACATATTGCCGTTCCTGTTCGGGAGCGTCTTCTTCCTGTATGACCACATGGGAATCTGTCAGAAATAAAAGCGTATATTCCCCTTCCAGGCCTTCCACATATATGGTTTCTTCCGTAATCTCCTTCTCCCAGGATAACTCCTTATGACTGCAGCCGCCCAAGCATATCGCTGAGGCGGCCGCACACACAAGGAATCCTGCACGTTTCCATACTCTTTTCATGGGATTCCTTTCACTTTTTCATTTCATTACAATGTCACCTTATCCAGATGCCAGATTTCGTCAACATACTGCTGAATGGTTCTGTCGGAGGTAAACTTACCGGAGCAGGCCACGTTCAGGATAGCGCTCTTTGCCCAGCTCTCCGTCTTTTTATAGGCAGCCTCCACCTTCTTCTGGGCTTCCGCATAGGATCTGAAATCTTTCAAAATAAAGTAAGTATCCTTGTTCAGCAGGGTGTCATACAAAGGTTTGAACAGTTCCTTATCAGCGGAATAGGTTCCGTCGATCAGCTGTGTCAGCACCTTCTTCACATCCCCGTCATTGTTGAAGATCTCAATGGGGTAATAGCCGCCATTGTTCTCGTAGTTGATAACCTCGTCAGAAGACATACCGAAGATAAAGGCATGCTCCTCTCCCACTTCCTCCACGATCTCCACATTTGCGCCGTCCATGGTGCCCAGGGTCAGCGCGCCGTTGAGCATGAACTTCATATTGCCGGTGCCTGACGCCTCCTTGCTGGCAGTGGAAATCTGCTCGGAAACATCCGCCGCCGCGAAAATAATCTCCGCGTTGGACACGTTATAATTCTCAATAAACACCACCTTCAGCTTACCGCCGATGGATTTGTCATTGTTGACCACATCCGCCACGGAATTGATCAGCTTGATGGTGAGTTTTGCAGTCTTATAACCCGCCGCAGCCTTAGCGCCGAAGATAAAGGTCCTGGGGTAGAACTCCATGGAGGGGTTGGCTTTCAGCTGATTATATAGATACATCACATGCAAAATATTTAAAAGCTGCCTCTTATACTCATGAAGACGCTTTACCTGTACATCAAAGATGGACTTGGGATCCACTTCGATACCATTGTGCTCCTTGATATATTTCGCCAAGCGAAGCTTGTTCTGGTACTTGATCTCCATAAACTCCTTCTGGGCTTTCACGTCATCCGCAAAAGGCTTGAGCTTCGCGATCCGGGGCAGATCGGTGATCCAGCCGTCACCGGCCTTTGCCGTAACCCAGTCAGCCAGCAGGGGATTTCCGTGAAGCAGGAAACGTCTCTGGGTAATGCCGTTGGTCTTATTGTTAAAGCGCTCCGGGAACATCTCGTAGAAGTCCTTCAGTTCTTCCTTTTTCAAAATGTCCGTATGAAGCCTTGCCACACCGTTCACGGAATAGCCGGCAACGATAGCCATATGAGCCATCTTTACCTGTCCGTCATACAGGATGGCCATCTTGCGGATCTTCTCCTGTACATCCACGCCACAGACATGAGCGTATTTCTCTTCGATCTCTAAAATAAATCTGCGGTTGATCTCCTCCACAATCTGGTAGATCCTGGGGAGCAGCCTGGAGAACAGGTCGATAGGCCACTTTTCCAGTGCCTCCGCCATAATCGTGTGGTTGGTATATGCGCAGGTCTTTGTGGTGATCTCCCATGCCTCATCCCAGGACAGATGATACTCATCCAACAGGATTCTCATAAGCTCCGGAATCGCCACTGTGGGATGGGTATCGTTCAGCTGGAATGTAACCTTCTCGTAAAAGCGATGGATGTCGTCATGCTTTCTCATGTATTTCTGAACCGCTTCCTGCACGGACGCGGAAATGAAGAAATACTGCTGTTTCAGACGAAGTTCCTTGCCTGCGTAATGGTTGTCGTTAGGGTAGAGAACCTCCACAATGTTCCTTGCCAGGTTCTCCTGCTCCACAGCCTTGCGGTAATCGCCCTGGTCAAAGGAATCCAGCTTGAAGCCTTCCATGGGCTCGGCGTCCCAGATACGCAGGGTATTGACGATACCGTTATTGTAGCCCACAATAGGCAGATCGAAGGGAATTGCCCTGACAGCCTGATAACCTTCCTGTGAAAAATGAGCGACCCCATTCTCGTCATTATACATTGCAACATAGCCGCCGAACTTCACGACCTTGGCGTATTCCGGCCTGCGCAGTTCAAAGGGATTGCCGTCAGCCAGCCAGTTGTCTGGCACTTCCACCTGATAGCCGTCCCTGATCTCCTGCTTGAACATACCATAACGGTAACGGATGCCGCAGCCATAGGCGGGATACCCCAGCGTCGCCAGGGAATCCATGAAGCAGGCCGCCAGACGACCCAGACCGCCGTTGCCCAGCGCCGCGTCGGGCTCCTGATCCTCCACCAGGTTCAGATCAAAGCCAAGTTCCTCCAAAGCCTCCCTCACAGGCGCGGACGCCTGCAAATTGATGATGTTGTTGCCCAGGGCGCGTCCCATCAGGAACTCCATGGACATATAATATACCATCTTGGGATCTTCCTTCTCATAGACCTTCTGGGTCTGAATCCAGTTCTCTATGATCTGATCCTTGATCGCCAGGGACGCAGCCTGGAATACCTGCTGGGGCGTAGCCTCGGACATATCCTTACGGTAAAGTGTCCTGACATTATACTCCACACTTCTCTTAAACAGATCCTTATTAAATTTTAACTTATTCTCCTTATTTTCCTTTACTTCCACAGTTTCCACGGTTTTTTCGGCAGTCACTGCGGGATTCCTTTTGATGATCGCATTCTTCATCTCTGCTTTCCCATCTCCTTTTCCTGTTTCCGCTCATATTTCGCTCAACCGCCACACCGGTACAATATGGCAAGCGAACTTCATGTAAGCTATTTTGCACTCGCAGCATGGCTGCTCGTCAGCTTACGAAGTTCGCCCTTGCAAGCAAGCGAACATCATGTAAGCTATATTATACCAGATAATGGAACTTTTTCAAACCTTTTCTACAGCGATGGTCACGGTTTCCCCGTTTACGTTCCATTCCCGGGAAAATGCATAGTCCACCACGCCATCCGTCAGCGAATCTGCCAGGACCTTATCGGCGATCACCCGCAGATTCCTTTCTGCCAGGGCTGACAGCCTTGCATTTCCCATCAGGGCTACGTTAATATGATCCATCACCTCGAAGCCGGCATCCTTGCGCATGGTCTGGATCTTGCTGATGATCTCGTAGACAAAGCCTTCCTCGATCAGTTCCTCCGTCAGGTTCGCGTCCAGGACAACGGTCAGTCTGTTGTCCTCCTGGGAGACATAACCCTCCTTCTGGGTCATATCGATGAGCAGATCCTCCTTTGTCAGTTCCACAGCCGCTCCGTCCACCTCAAAGACCAGCTTTCCATTGGCATTCAGTTCGTCCATGGCCGCATTTCCGTCCAGGGAGGCCAGGGTTTTCTGGATCCCGCCCAGCTGTCTGCCATACTTAGGCCCCACCGTGCGCAGCTGCGGTTTAAAGGTATAGGAAGTAAAGTCCCTCACATCCTCCGTGAACAGTACCTCTTTCACATTCAGTTCTTCCTTGATGATATCCGTATAGAACTTCTCCAGTGTGAAGTCCGCCTTGATATACATACGGCTGACGGGCTGACGGTTCTTGATGGCCGCATCATTACGGCAGGCACGCCCCATGGCTACCGCCTCCAACACATCCTCCATGGAATCTTCCAGTTCTCTGTCGACAAAGCGCTCCTCTGCCACGGGAAAATCACACAGATGAATGCTTTCCGGCGCGGAAGTGTCAATGCTGCGCACCAGGTTCTGGTAAATCTCCTCTGTCATAAAGGGCACCATGGGGGCTGCCGCCTTGCAGATGGCTGACAGGGCGGTATACAGCGTCATGTAGGCGTTGATCTTGTCCTGCTCCATGCCCTTTGCCCAGAAACGTTCCCGGCTGCGGCGCACGTACCAGTTGCTCATCTCATCCACGAAATCCTGCAAAGCCTTTCCAGCCTCCGGGATACGGTATTGATCCAGATTCCGGTCCACCTCGCCTATCACCGTGTTCAGGCGGGAGAGCAGCCACTTATCCATGACGGACAGCTTCTCGTATTCCAGTTCATATTTTGTGGCGTCAAAATTGTCAATATTGGCATAGAGAACAAAGAACGCATAGGTATTCCAGAGTGTTCCCATGAACTTCCTCTGCCCCTCCATCACTGCCTTTCCGGAAAATCTCTTGGGCAGCCAGGGCGCCGCGCTGGTATAGAAATACCACCGGATGGCATCCGCGCCGTAGGTCTGCAGCGCGTCAAAAGGATCCACCGCGTTCCCCTTGGACTTGCTCATCTTCTGGCCGTTTTCATCCAGCACCAGTCCCATGACAATGACATTCTCATAGGGCGCCTTGTTAAACAGCAGCGTGGACTCCGCCAGCAGGGAATAGAACCACCCCCTGGTCTGATCCACCGCCTCTGAGATAAACTGGGCGGGAAACTGCTGCTCAAAAAGGTCCTTATTTTCAAAGGGATAATGATGCTGTGCAAAGGGCATCGCCCCGGAGTCAAACCAGCAGTCGATCACCTCCGGCACCCGCTTCATGGCCTTACCGCACTCCGGACAGGGAATGGTGATGGCATCGATGTAAGGTCTGTGGAGTTCCACCGTCTTCGCTTCTTCGTTGCCGCTGAGCTGATGCAGTTCCTCCCGGCTTCCCACGGAATGCAGATGTCCGCACTCGCACTCCCAGATATTTAACGGAGTGCCCCAGTAACGGTTACGGGAAACGGCCCAGTCCTGAATATTTTCCAGCCAGTTTCCGAACCGGCCCTCACCGATGGATTGGGGAATCCAGTTGATGGTATTGTTGTTCCGCACCAGATCGTCCTTTACCGCGGTCATCTTGATGAACCAGGACTCCCTCGCATAATATAAAAGGGGCGTGTCACATCTCCAGCAGAAGGGATAGTCATGCTCAAACTTCGGCGCGTCATAGAGCTTTCCCTCCCCCTCCAGGTCTTTCAGGATCTGAGGATCGGCATCCTTTACGAATTTCCCTGCGTAAGGCGTATCTTCCGTCATCTCTCCCTTGCTGTCCACAAACTGTACAAAAGGCAGATCGTACTTCCTGCCTACATTGGCGTCATCCTCACCGAAAGCCGGGGCAATGTGTACGATACCGGTGCCGTCCGTCATTGTGACATAAGTGTCACAAGTCACATAAAAGCCTTTTTTGCGCTGCTTTGCGGCCGCTTCCCCGGCACAGGCAAAGAGGGGCTCATATTCCTTATATTCCAGATCCTTACCGGTATAGGTCTCCAGCACTTCATAGGCAGACTCGCCTTCTTTTCCAAGACTGCCCAGCACCTTATCCAAAAGTTCCTGTGCCATGTAGTAGGTTCTGCCGTCCGCCGCCTTCACCTTGCAGTAGATGTCCTCCGGGTTCACACAGAGAGCCACATTGGAGGGCAGAGTCCAGGGAGTCGTGGTCCATGCCAGGAAATAAGCGTCCTCGCCCGCGCACTTAAAGCGCACGATGGCAGAGCGCTCCTTTACCGCCTTATAGCCCTGGGCCACCTCATGGCTGGACAGAGGCGTTCCACAGCGGGGACAGTAGGGAACAATCTTAAAGCCCTTGTACAACAGCCCTTTGTCCCAGATGGTCTTGAGTGCCCACCACTCGGACTCGATGAAATTGTCGTCATAAGTCACGTAGGGATCGTCCATATCCGCCCAGAAACCTACCGTATTGGAAAAATCCTCCCACATACCCTTGTATTTCCAGACGCTCTCCTTACATTGATCAATAAAGGGAGCAAGGCCGTACTCCTCGATCTGCTCCTTGCCGTCCAGCCCCAGCTTTTTCTCCACTTCCAGCTCCACAGGCAGTCCGTGGGTATCCCACCCGGCCTTCCTGGGCACCATGTATCCCTTCATGGTGCGGTATCTGGGAATCATGTCCTTGATGGTACGGGTCTCCACATGGCCGATATGGGGCATACCGTTTGCAGTGGGCGGCCCATCGTAAAAGGTGTATACCGGGCCCTCCTTCCTGCTGTCGATGCTCTTCTGGAAAATATGATTGTCCGCCCAGAATTTCTCAATGGCTTTTTCCCTTTCCACAAAGTTCAAATTACTGTCAACCTGTCTGTACATTTTCGTTGTTCCTTTCTTGAAATGGTTAATATAGACAATTGCAAAAACCTGAATTAGAGTGACGCCTTTGCTCACTTCTCACAAAAAAACGAAACAAAGGTCGTTTGGGAATCATTTCTTATCTTGTGCGAAGTGCCCAAAGCCTGTTTGTCAAATGAGCGTTTCTCAATCGTCAAAATAGTTAATAAAAAACCCCGTCCTGTAAAAGGACGAGGTCCATGACTCCGTTACCACCTGTTACATCACACGATTCTGATGAAAGCCGTCCCACAAAGGCTTCCGAAAGAATGATATGGTATCCCTTAACGCGGGAATGTCGTTCAGAACTACCGGAAACCGCCCCGATCCGCTTTGGGCGCATCGCATATGGGTAATTCCTTTGGTCCTGACTGCTCGGAAGTGATCTTCATTGTATTTTTACTCGCACCGGTCTTCCACCCTCACCGGTTCGCTTTGCCTTTCCGAATACAATTACTCTCTTCGTCATCGCATTTTACATCATTTCATATGAGGTATTATAATATCTGGCTTTTTCACTTGTCAAGTGTTACCTTAATTCATTGATCAGTACCGCATTAACGATACGACACATGTTCCCAAACAGCTGTATGGCCAGTTTCGGGAACGAAATGCGGTTCCTGCAGGCCTCCAGAATAGCCATCCCGCAAATATTCCCCTCTCCGTCCCGCAGCAGGAACTGCATGCAGCTGAGCACGCCCTGTTTCTTCAGCACGCTGTATACACGGCGCTGGGAATACTCCATAAAATTCGTATTGGTACAGATCATCAGGTCATCCTTAAACAGGCTGAGATAATCTTCGTCCTCAAAAACATCCTGTTCATCGCTCTCCCAGATAAAATCCTGCGGATACTTGCCGATAAGCTTCCTGTCCTCCCCCCAGAATATCACGATCCTGTCAGCCATGACCGTGTGTACCACCTGTTCCAGAAGTTTCGGCAGACACCCTCTGCCGTCCAATATCATATCGGCCAGATACTTATTGATCTGCCCCAGGTCTTTCTCGGAAAAGAAACTGTCACGGATCTCCGTCATGTCACCGCTTTCATCCGTCATATGGAACTTCCCGTGCTTCTGCACATCATAGATGACAAAACGATTCCGCCCTTTTTGTTTCGCTATATACAATGCCTTGTCCGCAATACGGAACAACTCGTTAAAGTCATTGGAATCCACACCGCACTGTGCCGCTCCGATGGAACAGGACAGCCTGTTTTCCCCCACGCGTTCCGGAAACAGCATGTTGATATTGGCCTTGATGCTCCGCAGATAACTTCTCAGGCCGGGTTCATCCCCGTAATCCTTCAATATGATCAGGAATTCATCCCCGCCGATACGTCCCACCATGCCGCTGCCGCCCACCACACTTTTCATCACATCGGAAGCCGCCTTGATGACCTCATCTCCAAAGAGGTGTCCGTAAGTATCGTTGACATTCTTGAAATAGTCCAGATCCACAATGGCGACAGCCGTCTGATTGCCGGGTTTCACATTTTTCAGTGCATACTCCGTAATGGACTTTTTATTCAGAGTCTTGGTCAGGGAATCCACAAAGGTGCCCTCCAGGTAATCATCCGCCTCCTCATGGGTCTTTATATTGATAACGGCCCAGATTCCCAGAACCAGTTTTTTCCCCTTGTAATCCCTGGGGATCATCCGTATTTTGTATCCATCCGTGGAATCGCCGTAAGAAAGAATCTTACCGGAAAAGATGAAAGACTGTTCGCTGTTCGCCCGTGCCAGCGTATCGCAGAAGCTTTCGAAGACCGACACATCCCTGTCCGACACATATTTCTTTTCAACCGTCTTCCGCCGCCACTCCTGCAGAGGCTGGTTACAGATATCCACCATCTGGCTGTAGTCCATCCAGAACAGATGAAATCTGTCATCCTCAGGGGAATACAGAAAATATGCCTTGCCATTGAGGGTGAGGTAATCTTCAAAGACTGCCAGTCTCCGTTTCAGGCCTTCCGTTTCCTTCTCGTTGCCGCTGATATTCCTTAATTCCAGATAGACAAAGTCTTCCCCTTCATATTTCCGCAGGATCACGAAATATTTCTCATACTCACCCTGCTGGTTCTGCAGCTGGATACATTCGTCAATCTCCTCGCCAGGAGACAGTTCCCTGCACCGGTCCACCGCAGTCCGCATCCGCTCCAGGTCTTCTTCCCTGACAATCTTATAGAGCGAGGAGTACTGGCGCTCACCCAAAAAGCGAAACATGAGACCGTTCGCTTCATACAACGTCAATGAAAATGTAAATTTTGCCGCAGGATATATTGATGTATTGACATTCAACCCGTTCACGTTCTACCCAGCCTCCACTTTTGCGTCTACCTTTCCATACACATATAGCTTATCAAAAAATGTCTAAAAAGTAAAGGTCAGTTGTTTAAAAAGACGGAGGGAACGTAACAGGCACACAGCAGAAAGACAGAGGGAGCTACTGCTCCATCTGCCTTCCCAGAAAGCCTGCCGCAGAAAGCAGAAGCTTCTGTTCCACCTCCCCCATCCGGCTCTTATTGTCATTCTGCAGGAGAACCACGCTGCCGATCACGTCCCCTTCACAGAGGATCGGGGTGATGGCCTCATGCTGATAATCGTTGGAGGCCTCCTCGCAGATCGTGATAAAATTCCGGTCCCCCTTCGTCGCCATAAGGGTTTCCCGATTGTGTACCTTCTCGTCCATCTGCTTGCTCACAGACTTATTCACCATCTGCTTGTAACCGCCTGCTGCCGCTATGAACTGATCTCTGTCCGCGATCAGCGCCGCATGGCCGGACACCTGCGCCAGGCTTTCCGCGTACTGCTTTGCGAAAGTTGTCATCTCTCCTATGGGGGAGTATTTTTTCAGGATGACCTGCCCCTCCTTGTCAGTGTAGATTTCCAGGGGATCGGATTCCCTGATATGCAATGTCCTCCTGATCTCCTTTGGAATAACGATTCGTCCCAGGTCATCTATCCTTCTTACGATTCCCGTTGCCTTCATATATAAAAACCCTCCATTCACAACATACTGTTCAATTTCGAAACGCGTTTTTAGTATCTGTAAACAGAGGATTATTATGCACTTTTATACATTTTTATGAAATTAAAATATCCGCTCCGCACCGGTGCGCTGTCCCGTTTCCATCCCGGCGGCCCCGCCTGCTTCCTCATAAAACATGCCGCTGTAAGGATCCATCCTGTAGATATTGTCACCGCTGCTCAGCCGCGGCACATACACCGACTGCAGCAAGGCTCCGTCGCCGCTGAGAAGCCGCAGTGTCTCTCCCGCTTTCAGGTTAAAGTTGATACCCGGTTTGCCAAGGGCATCGATATGAAAATAATTCTTACAGTAAACCGTTATGCTTTCCCCCGGCGCAAGCCTCACAGGAGGCAGGGAGGAGTTCTCCCCCTCCTCTGTTCCGTCCGCCAGGAAAAATGATCTCAGGTTCACTTCCTCAGTCCCCACATTTTCCAGCACAATATAATCCCCCAATCCCCTGCTCTTTATCGCAGTGATCATCAGGCCTGCCTCCGGGTCGGGAGAAGTGACACATTCCACCCCCACAAAGCCATCTTCTATCAGATCCGGGGTAATCACAAGCGTTTCCGTATCTATGACATTTCCATTCACCAGCCAGTGGTCAAACTGATATCCGCACCTGGGAACCGCCGAAATTGTCACAGGTACTTCCCCGAAATAAGTTCCCTCATATGAAGTTTCATGAAGGACGGCATCATCTATGGACAGATTGGCCTGATTCTCATTCGACAGGAAAAGTTCATAGGTCCGATGCAGACCGAACGCCTGGGAAAGATCCTGCAGCGCATAGGCCGGCCTTTCCTCCAGGAAGCTGCCGATCCTTTCTATCTCATTTAAGGCATGATCATAATCCACATTCTCCGGCATGCCTGTATTGCCTGCCAGAAGCGTTGTTTCATTATAAAGATATTTTAACTCGGCAGCATGGCTCTCATGCATCTGTGCCATGACTTCCAGGGAGCGCTCCGGCGCAAAATAGTAATTTGCCAGGGACAGATAATATCTGATATAGTATTCCCTGCCCTCCTGCCTGCCCATGATATTTCGGAATAATGTGCTGAATTTACTGATATCATTCATCCCGTCGGTGGTACGGAGCGCGTCCGGTCCCCTGCCCTCCCCGCCGTATTCCACAAAGCCCAGCGATTCATCCAGATCATACAGCAGGAAACGGTATCTGCCGTCAAAGACCGTGCCCGCCCGATATCCGTCCTCATTGGAATAATATCTGTAGACGCGGAAATTATTGACCAAAAAGTCCTGATTGCACACGTAGTTCTGCAGCGCCATATACTGCAGAAAATTCTCCACGTCCAGAACCTGGTTCAGTCGTTCCCAGTTGGCATCCGCGCTCAGATCCATCTGGGAAGCCTCTTCATAAAAGGCATTGTACTCCTCCCTGGCCTGCCCTGTAAGCTCATCCTCGCCCTCCTGCTCCTCGATCCCGGGCACCTGTCCCTCCAGGACAACCATCTGCCCGTCGT
The DNA here is from genome assembly GCA_947385725.1 of uncultured Lachnospiraceae bacterium. Classification (GTDB taxonomy): domain Bacteria; phylum Bacillota; class Clostridia; order Lachnospirales; family Lachnospiraceae; genus Acetatifactor. The sequence goes on from CANDMD010000054.1 coordinate 12,284, forward strand.
AAGTCCCGTATTTCTGTTCAAAATACCAGTCGTCATAATTGTTGACAAACCAATACACCCCGTAGTATTCCCCGTTCAGATATACACAGACGGCGGACGCATGCTGGACGTCCGGAAATCCCGCCTGACCGCACAGACGGTTAGCCAGTTCATTCCTCAGGTAGGCATAGCCGTTGTCATCCCCGCTGTTTCGCAGGATCAGCCTTTTATACCGGGACACCAGCACATGATCCACGCCGTAATCCTCCTCAAAGAAATAGTAATGAAAGGCTTTGTCCTCATCATATTCAGAACGGGCATATAACCGGAAGGAAGGCTGATTCTTTTCCCTGGAAAAAGATCCGTACACACGGATCCCGCAATTTTGGGTAAAAGCCTCCTCGCCCTGCCGGTCAAACAGGGTCACCTGCACCTCTTTCTCATATTCCCTGCCTCTGAGGAAGCGGTTTTCGCCTGTCAGCAGCCCCTCTTCCCCGAACAGATCCCCTGGCTCTCCGGAGATCGACAGTACCGGGATATCATACCGGTCCTCCACACCTGTACCCAAAATATAGGTTTCGGAACAGACCTCCGCAGGCACGTCCTCTCCGCCGCAGGCCAGCGCCTTCACTGTGTAGACCCTCTCCTGTCCGGAGCAGGCCAGCGGAATACCCTGCTGCGCGTCATAGAGCGCCGCGCGGGCATTTTCCTCGGAGGGCACGGAGCCATCCAGTGTATACAAAATATCGCCCTTCCCCGGCGTATGCAGTTCCAGAGTGATATCCTCCGAATAAAAACCGCTCTCATGGGAAAAGAGCACCTGTCCTTCCAGGTCATCCGTTTCCGCCTTTGGCAGCCCGCTCCCTGCCCATAACCCCATGGCGGATAATAAGACAAACACTACCGCCAGACCTATCATGATCCGTTTCTGTTTTCTGTTCAATCGCTTTCCGTTTCCTTTATTATTTATTATAAAACTGTCTATCACAAAAAATACAATTCATACTGCTTAACAGTTAAAATTTCCGGGTAACCTGACTGCATAACGCCAGCCATATACGTTTAGCCAGTACAGCACGGTAAATTCCGGCGTTATGTATTATACCTGAATGTATCATACCCTACGGGGCCTGTCAAAAAAAGACTTTTAAAAGAAACTGCCATATGATATACTTTTATGGAATGTTTTCAGGAGGAATAACCACATGGCCGAGAAGCAATATCGACATGAGATCAAACGGCTCCTGTCCCCTGCCCAAAGGCTCCTGCTGGAGCAGCGGATCCGCGCTGTCATGCCGCGGGATATCCACAGCGGCGATGACGGTAGCTACTCCATCCGCAGCATTTATTTTGACACAGCGGCCGACCGGGCTTACACGGAAAAAGAAGCCGGGATCTCCGAGCGGGAAAAGATACGCATCCGCTTTTACAACCATCAGGATGACCTGATCAAGCTGGAGCGGAAAGAAAAGCGCGGGAACCTCATATACAAAGATTCCATGGCTATCTCAAGGGAAACCGTGGAGGCCATGATGCAGGGCGACTACTCCTCCCTTCCCGGTTACTGCAATCCTCTCAGCGACCGCATTTATGGAACCGCTCACTCGGAGGGTCTGCGGCCTGCCGTGGTGATAGATTATGTCCGCATGGCTTACGTATTTCCGGTCAATCATGTGCGCGTCACTTTTGACTCTGCGCTGGAAGCCGCCGGACCCGGACTTCCGATCTGGACACCGGAGGGCGGTTACGATGTGCTGGCGGAGGACACGATTCTGGAAATCAAATATGACAACTATCTGCCGGAGCATATCTGCAGGCTGTTAAACAGCGTATCCGCCCCACAGATGGCACTGTCCAAATATGTATTATGCCGCAATAACCTTCTCTGGAAACAGGGGGATTTTATAGGAGGAAAAGAATGAACACAATCAAAAACCTGTTATCGGAATCCATGCAGCAGATGGGAATGATTGAATCCCTTTCCGTCGCCTCCGTACTTCTGTCCTTTGCAGTGGCTGCCATATGCGCGGCGCTGATCTATGTGGTATACCGCTATTTTTATAAGGGGGTCTCCTACTCTCCCAATTTCGGCATGCTGCTCATTATTCTCACGCTGCTTACAAATTTTATCATCATATGTATTTCCACCAATCTGGTATTGTCCCTGGGCATGGTAGGCGCACTTTCCATTGTGCGTTTCCGCGCCGCCGTGAAGGAGCCCCTGGATGTGGGCTTTCTGTTCTTTGCCATTGCCGCCGGTCTGACCTCCGGGGCAAGGCTGTACCTCATCGCCATCCTGGGAACAGTCCTTGTGTCCCTGATCTTTATCATCTGCTATCTGGCCCTGAACGGAACTGCGTCCTATCTGCTGGTGATCCGTTACACAGATGAGGCCGTTGAGGCTTTGGAAGACGCCCTGTACGGCCAGAAGAAAAAGTTGAAATCCAAGATCAGGCGGGGCGCCACCTCCGAGATCACTTACGCGGTCAGCCTGAAAAAAGGATCCGATTTCCTGGTGGACGAGCTCTCCGGTATCACCGGTGTAAAGAATGTAGTGCTGGTGCAATATAATCAGGAGGCCTGATCCCCGGATACGGAAGCCGGACCCGGGCCGGATTCAGCGTGCGGTCCATCTGCACGGTTCCCCGGAGAAAGAAGCGGCGATGACAGACAATAAATTCACAACAAAATCCTTAACCCGGTTCCTTCCCTTTCTCCTGTTGCTGCTGGGCGCAGCATTACGGCTGTTCCGCCTGGGCAGCATCCCCGGAGGCATGCATCAGGACGAAAGCTTTGTGGCCTGGAATGCCTTCGCCATACTGCACGAAGGCATGGATTCCGCCGGGCATCATTTCCCCGTCTATATGGCAGACTGGGGGGATGGCCACAGCGCCCTGTATGTCTGGCTGCTGATTCCTGTTCTGGCGCTGAACGGAGGACATTGTTCCCCCTTTCTCAGCAGATTGCCCCAGGCGGTAGTCTCTGTTTTTACCCTGTGGTCCGTATACCATCTGATCAAATGTCTTTTCAACCGGAAAGCGGCTCTGTGGAGTCTCTTTCTTCTGGCGGTCTGTCCCTGGCATATTATGATGTCACGCTGGGGTCTGGATGCCAATCTGGCTCCCGGCTTTTTAATCTTCGGTCTGACTTTCTTTGTCAAGGGGCTGGAGCGGGAGAAATACCTTCTTTTATCCGGTTTCTTCTATGGCTTAAGCCTGTATTGTTACGCCGTGATCTGGCCTGCCGTTCCGGTCATGCTGTTTTTACAGGTCGTCTACTGTCTGGCACATAAAAGGCTGCGCATAGACAGGTGGAGCGCGGGCGCTTCCCTGATCCTTTTTGTTATGGCAGTCCCCCTCCTTTTATTTGTCCTGGTCAATTCCGGAGTGATCTCGGAGATCCTCCTTCCTTTTATGACAATCCCCAGAATGAGCGGCTACCGCGGCTCCGAGATCGCGCTGACCTTTTCGGGTATGTGGTCGAATCTGCGCACCGCCCTTTCCCTTTTATGGCATCAGAACACCGGGGGCGTTTTCGACATTCTCCTCCCCTGGGGACTCTTTTATGATATCGGCAGGATCTTCATTGTCGTGGGAACCGTCTCGCTTCTGGCGCGTCTGTTTCGCAGCTTCCGCGAGAAAAAGTTCTGTCCGGAATATTTTCTGTTTGTCCAGCTGTCAGGGGGGGCGCTGACCTGTCTGCTCGTGACTGCCATTCTCCATCAGATCAATGCGCTTTATATTCCGCTTGTCCTCAGCGAGGCATACGGTGTATGGACCGTGACAGAATGGATCCTCCGGAAAAGGCACACACTGGCTAAATACATTTCCTGCGGCATTGTCTTTGTCTATCTGCTCTGCCTTACTTTATTCCAGAAGGACTATTATACGGACTACCGAGAGCTGGTAAGCGCCTGGTTCGCGGAGGGCGTTGACGAATGCGTTGATTTCGCGCTGGAGGAGTGCTCCTCCAGACACATTGACACCATTTACGCAGAAATGGGAACGCAATGGCCCCGTCTGCTCTTATACACGGAGACACTGCCTTCCCAGTATCTTTCCACTGTCATATATGATAATGCACCCAATCCTGCCAGCTTCGAGATCGACGGCGGCATCCGCATCCACATGGGAATCGATACCGGCAGCATCGATCACGAAAGTGTTTATATCATTTATTTTATCGATGTACAGGCTTTTGAAGACGCCTTTACCCTGACCCGGTTCCACGACTGGTATGTGGCTGTGCCAAAGGAAGCATGAATGGAGCCGCCCGAAGATCCGGCTCGGAAGCGCTGATGCTGCGCCGAATGCGCTGATCAGGCACAGGATGCATGATGCTGCGCGGGGACACAATGCGGGCGCTTTCCCATGGATCCGTTATCTGTCCATCTCAGCGATACGCCCTGTGGATTTATGCTCTTTAATGATACCGTCTATCTCTTTCAGGTCTGTGCTCAACAGATCCCCGGGGATGGTATTTTTCAGGGAGCTTACCGCATTCCCGTACTCCAGGGCACGTTGGTACTCGCCCTCATGGGAAAGCAGGCCGTACAGCACGCCGGAAATATAAGCGTCTCCGCTTCCGATCCGGTCTACCACCTCGATATCCGCATAGGGCGCCTCCTCATAGTATGTATCATCCTTTGTACTGTAAATAACGGATCCAAAGGTGTGACGCTTGGGGCTGTGGACAATACGCCGCGTCGACGCAACGATGGAAATGGGAAAGTCCTCTGTAAAGCTCTTCATGATGCTCTTCACATCACCCTCTTTCAGGAAAGTCAGCTTGGCCGTTTCCTCAGAGCAGAAGAAAATGTCCACATATGGCAGGATCGATTCAATACATTCCTTGGCCTCAGGGCCGCTCCAGAGATTTCCCCTGAAATTCACGTCAAAGGAAATGATCGTACCATGTTCCTTAAATCTCCTGATCATCTCAATCGCGGTGGCGCGGAGTTCCAGGCTTAACGCCAGCGTAATGCCACTGGTGTGGAAGCATCTGGCAGAACTGTAGATTTTTTCGTCAAAATCATTGACGGACAGCTTGTTAATGGACGTGTTTTTTCTGTCATAAACGATACGGGGCTTACGGGGATACGCGCCGCTCTCATAATAATAGACTCCCAGACGGGCATCCCTGCTTTCGTCATACACCAGATAGTCGTCGCTGACCCCGCAGAGACGGACACGGTTCTTAATGTACATTCCCAGATCGTTTGCCGGCAGCTTGGAAATAATGCCGCAGCGCAATCCCAGCATGGCTGCACCGGTGGCGGAATTGAGTTCCGCGCCCCCCGCCTGCTTGCTGAAGGTATCCCCTCTGGTCATACGCTCGTTGGACGGTGGCGACAGCCGAAGCATGATCTCTCCCAATGACAACAGATCAAATTCTTTCTTCATGTGCTATACCTCTCTTCTAGCGCTTTTTACCCGATTTCATCGGGCGTTTGCTCGTTATATGGTAAGGGAAATTTTTAATTTCCCTTTGGAAAAACAATGGCCGCTGCGCGTCGCTTGTTTTTCTTTTGCATTCATTATATCATACTTCTTTCATCCGGAGAAGAACACAGCATACTTTATGGAAGTTGTTTCCATGATTTTTTCCTGATATGTCTCAGATAGTTCTTTTTAAAACCCCGGATACTACCAAAAAATTCTATTTCTGAGCGGGAAAATGCAACGGACAGGCAGTATATGAAATATGGCTGCTTTCGACACTTTGGCAATCACGGCAACAGTATCAGGGCATTCCCTTTTCTTTCCTTTTATACATTCATATTGGAAATTAAGTTTTCGAGCGAAATGAAATAATGCATTAAACAGATACTTTCTTTCTTCGATCAGATCATTTGCATATACAGATTCCCGTCAAATCAGCGGTCCAGTATGAATGGCGTGATCCTTACACCCTAATCAGCACTCGCTGTTCGCGCCATCGCTGCGTTGTCGTCAGTCAACAATTGCTTTAGCAATTTGATACCGCATCGCCTCCTTCCTCCGCCTTGCGCTGACGCAAACATCAAGCACTGATTTACTTCAGGATTAATGCAACGATGTACTAGTATAGCAAATATTAAGTTATTGATAGTTTAAATAGTTGCCGCTTC
>CANDMD010000055.1 GCA_947385725.1 uncultured Lachnospiraceae bacterium
ACGCAAACATCAAGCACTGATTTACTTCAGGATTAATGCAACGATGTACTAGATTCGAGCAGCCTGCCAGAATAATCAATAAAAATGGTACTAAAAAGAAAAAAGGCATCTTTTGTTTATTCATTCTATTGTTCCTCGCTTACAACTAAATTTATAAAACCTGGGTGCCATACCATAACCACATATACCGTGACACAAACAGACCATCCGGAAAATATCAAATTTCCCGGCGGCCTGTTCCCGCATTTCCTATAAAATTACACATACATTTCCCTTAACCACTTCAAACTGATTTTACCAGTACAGCTTCATATTTCTTTGAACTTCCTCATCCCCAAGGGAAAACTTTTCTTTTACTTTTGCCGCAGTTTCAGTATAAGACGCCCCAAATTCCTTGTGGGTAGAAATAAATGATTTCCGCTCTCCCTTCTCCATGCCCTCCCTATACCCTTCTTCATGGCCCTTTTTGTGACCCTCCTGTAGGCCTTCCTGACGACCTTCCTGTAGGCCTTCTGCCCTGGCGTCCTCTCGTTCCAACATAATCTGTCTTTCAAAAGTATAATCCAATGTCATCGCTTTTACCACCTCCAACCGGCGTTTCCTCAGGAAATCCTCCAACACATTTTCTTCAATACAGCGGTCTATTGCCATTTCAATTGCGTCCCGCAGATCATCGTCGTCCCCTTTCCTGTGGTACATCCTAACATAATCCACAAAAGTCATATACTCCCTTAGCCAGGGACATCTGCCCAATAGTTCCTCGTTTTTGCCATTATTAATATTATAGATCCTGCAAACCAGTTCGATCTCCGGCTGGTTTATTGGCTTTTCAAAGGAATCAGACAGCCTCAGATCATACTGCTCCGGCTGGTCTTCGTCACCGTTATAAAATACGGCAAACCTGGGCGTGGGTATTTTCACCAACTTCCTACCATAGATATTCCTGCCTTTTATGATTTCTTTCAGCATCACGGCAAAATAAACCAGACTCCTCACCGGCATATTAGGACAAACCGTAGATTGGTGCTCATATATGCTCAGACTCATATCAAGGACAAACGCTGCGTCATTCCTTACAGACAGCGAAATTCCCTTTTCCAGATTACAAAACTCTATCATTTCCGAATCTGCGTAATCTGATCTGTTTACTGCATTGTAGAGCTGCAAGGCCTTATTCCTGTCCTCCATCAACATACTGAAAACATCACTCTTGTACTCTCTGTTACCCGCCATTATTTTTCCTCCTTGCGTATGCGCAGGAGTCATGGCTGTTATTCTACTGCATGAAACTCCTGCTCTTATTATAGTGGATTTAAAAGCATGAATTTCCGTAAATAGAATAACACAAACACTAACTGACAAGCGTACAGCACATGACAGCAAATATATCAAGGCCACGCAAATATGAAAAATATGCTTTGATATTATTATAATCAATACATTGCAATTGTCAATACGTAAATGATACTTTTACAAAATAACGGTTGCATTATGCTGCTTCTCACAAGCCACCGCTGGAATTACCGTCCGCCTTGTGACGGGAAAAATCTTAATACCCTTGCGATGCGCGTTCAGCCAGGTATTGCACCCTTCTGTCCACTTCTGCCTGGGCGGCCTCCGCCAATGCTGCATATAACGGATTATCCTGCGGAATTTCCCAGTCATGGCACCACAGGAGCATTTGATTGATGACAGCATCATATTCCATAAATATTCCGCCGGATATCAGGATCTGTTCCTGCTGTCTCTGTTGTTCCTGCGCAATAAAATCTTCTACTGCGACAAAAAAAATCTTTGCTTCATCCCCCATTCCCTCCGGCCGATTCCCTTCACCTAAATTCCTGTGGCTAATTTCATTCAACACACAGGCATAATGGACAAGCGAACTGTTTTTCACCCCATAGTCAAGTTTATTTGACAATGTTTTAAGCTGCCATTTAGAAAATGGAGAATCCGCCTTGGTCTTTTCCCCTCGGATCAGCTGATACAATGTTCTTGCCGCGCGGGAACGGGACTCAAATATCGAGCCAAATTCCCCTCTGATCTTTTCCTCATCCTCCGCATTCACATTCTTATCCTCTACAGAATGCGTTAACCGATACTGTCCGGAGATGCTTGCCTGGTTACCCCAACCCCTTCCACAGCATCTCCCGCAGGGCGCGGGACCCCCAGATGCATCGGTGTATTTCTGAAAGTACGTTGTACTGCGGCATGGGTCAATTCATGTAAAAAGCCGCCATGGGCAGTATCAACCGTTTCATTTCCCCGTTGCACGCTGATTTCAAGTTCCGAACGCTCCCCTCCTGTCCCGGCCGGTCCATAAGGATGATCCGGCCTAAACGGTTCACTTCCCCGCCTCATCAGTCTTGTGGTTTTTCCATAATCATTCCTGACCGGAATATCCTGCGTCAGTGGCAGGATCTGGGCTATCACATTTTTAAGTGCAGGCGGCGCAGCCGCATGGTCCCGAATATCAAGTAAACGCTTTACATGCAGCCGCACCAGCAATTCCCCGCGCTCATTAAGTTCCGGACCCGAAGAAAAAGAATTTTCCCTTTGTATAAGATTCTCTGCCTCAGATATCAATAAAAGAAAAATTATCAGCCTTATAAATTTCACTGGTCGGCATATCTTCCCGATTTTCCACAATCTTGCTGGCATAGTAAAGACGCCTTATGTACTCCTGTTGTTCCCCGTTCAACCCCTCAATCAGGTTCGCCATGTCGTCTGCCCTGGTCAAAAATCTCTGCAGCCAGACGCATATACTCTGTTCCAGGTCTGCCTGTGCCCGCAGATTCCGGTGCAAAGGATTGTCCTCCCCACAGACTTCCTGAACTCTATTCAGCCTGTTGATCAGCCCCTCCAATATATGCTGATCCAATAAATCGTTTTCCGGAACACTGTCACAAAAGACATGGTACTCCCTGAGCGCTTCTTTCACGTCAGGGGAACGGGTATATGACATAAAGCCCAGGGGTTTCAGGAATTGGACAGGCTGTGCATCGGAGGAATTCGCTGAACCATAATGAATACGTACATCCTCTGTCCCCACCTGTGAATCCTGCTTAAAGCGTTCTTTCTGCCGGGAACGCATGGATGGACGTTCCTTTGCCGTGTTGAAAGGACGTCCATAAAAAGGCTGTTTTCCCTCATATGCATGATCAAGTGCCACTTCTTTTTCCTCCTCTTCGGTTTAGTATTGCCATCTAAGCCGTAAATATCCTGGTACCTCCCATCAAATCTCTTGATGCCCTGAAACACTCAGGTACATACAAATTTGCTTTCAGAGGGCACTCTGACTTAATCTACTTTTTCTCAGTATAACATACTTCAGGCAGGGAACCTGAAAATCACTGCAAATCCGTAGTACTAAACCGCAGGAAAAGCCTTTGCCTCTCCTGCGGTTCCATACTGTCAGTATAACTGTATTTGCGCAACAATGTTTCACAGCAAAAAAAGAACCGGAAATCCCGTGACAACAGACAGGATTTCCGATCCTTTTGACCGTTCAGCCTATACTTTTGACCTCATAGCCCGCCTCCGTTACCGCTGCGGTCAGCACTTCATCCGCCACATCCTCCGCCAGCTCCACTGTGGCTGTCTTATTCTCCAGGCTCATTGTTACCGCGCTGACGCCCTTTGTCTCCTCCAGAGCCTTCTGTACCCTTCCGGTACAGTGTCCGCACATCATTCCCTCGATTGTCATTATCTTTGTCATTTTCCTGTCCTCTCTTTCTTGATTCATTGCGTCTTTTACTTGATTCCTTGTGCTATTTTCTTGCTTCGCTGTTCTATTGACTTCAGCCGTCTGCGGCTGCATTGTCACGCTTCCATCAGCAGATTGCCTGCTCTCGGCCGTCTGCACTTTTCCTGCAATGATGCTGTCTGCCTGTGCTTCTCCGTCCACTGCACACCGAACCTGTGCTTCTTCATCCACTGCACACCCGGCTCTCTTTCCTGTCCCCTCCGCGGAATCTGTCCCTTGAGCCGTATCTGTCCCTTCCCTGATTTCCCTGACCGTTTTCGGGAAACCGCTCTGAAATCCCCGCAGCCGCAAGGCGTTTCCCACCACAAAGATACTGCTCAGGCTCATGGCGGCAGCGCCGAACATGGGGTTTAATCTGATACCAAATAGAGGATACCACATTCCGGCCGCCAGGGGAATCCCTATGGCATTGTAGAAAAATGCCCAGAAAAGATTCTGCTTGATATTGCGGATCACTGCACGGCTGAGCCGTACCGCTGTCACAGCATCCCTGAGGTCGCTCTTCATCAGGACGATGTCCGCACTCTCCATCGCCACATCCGTCCCCGCACCGATGGCCATGCCCACATCCGCCGCGGCAAGCGCCGGGGCATCATTGATACCGTCGCCGATCATTGCCACTTTCCTGCCGGATTTCTGTAATTCGCGAATCTTCTTTTCCTTATCCTGGGGCAGTACCTCGGCGATCACTTCCTCAATGTCCAGCTGGCTGCGCACTGCCTCCGCCGTCCGGCGGTTATCCCCGGTAAGCATTACCACATGAATGCCCATCTCACGGAATTTACGGATTGCTGCATGGGAACCGGCTTTGACACCATCCATCACATCAATCTCCCCCAGAAGTTCTCCTTCCGTGGCCACCAGAAGCGGCGTCCTGCCTTCCTGGGCTATCTGGTCAAGTCCCCGGGCATAAACAGGGTCTATGGTAATTCCGTTCTCTTCCATGTAAGCACGGTTTCCCACCAGGAAACGGGTTCCCGCCTTCCATCCCCGGTCGAACCGGTTCCGTGCCCCTTTCCTCTCTGCCAGGACAGCCTTCGTCAGCTTTTCAGCCTCCTTTTTATCCAGGTTTTCCATGTCAATATTTATTTGCCCTGAGACTCCCGCCAGGACAGAAGCGTCTTCCGCCTTTCCTGCCACAAACACCGCCGTAGGGCCGTCACCTCCGGGAACCATGGGACGAGGCGGGATATCCTCCGCCAGGATGCCTTCGATCCCCCTGCCGGCTTCCGCCCGAAAATCCCGTATCTCCGGAATCGGCAGCTTATCCCCCTTGGCCCGCTCCAGGATCGCCTCCGCCAGGGGATGCTCACTCTTTTTCTCCAGCGCCGCCGCAATCTGCAGCAAGGTTTCCGTGGACAGGTCAGGGACATAGCTTCCACAGCCGCTGAACCGGAGCCTGCCAGAAGTGATAGTGCCCGTTTTGTCCATGACCACGGTATCTATTTCCTTCGCCTGCTGTAAGGCTTCCCCTGATTTGATCAGGATGCCATGGTTGGCGCCCACACCAGTACCCACCATGATCGCCACAGGCGTCGCAAGGCCCAGGGCGCAGGGACAGGAAATGACCAGCACCGCTATGGCGGAGGATATGGCAAACTCTGCCCCTGCCCCCGCCAGAAGCCATACGATGAGCGTTACAAGGGCGATCCCCATTACCACCGGCACAAACACTCCCGCCACCTTATCCGCCAGCTGGGCAATGGGCGCCTTGCTGGCGCTGGCCTCCTCCACCAGGCGGATGATCTGGGCCAGGGTGGTATCCTCCCCCACCCTGTCTGCCCGGCATTGTAAAAAGCCGCTCTTGTTCACGGTTGCCGATACCACCTTATCTCCCGCCTGCTTCTCCACCGGTATACTTTCCCCGGTGATCGCTGACTCGTCAATACTGGAATTCCCCTCCAGAACCGTTCCGTCCACAGGCACAAGGCTGCCCGGTTTCATCAGAAAAATATCACCCGTTTTCAATGTTTCCGTGGGCACTTCCATCTCCTGCCCTTCCGCCGTCAGAAGGATCGCCGTCTTGGGGGACAGATCCATCAATTTGGTAATGGCCTCACTGGTCTTGCCCTTGGAGCGGCTCTCCAGATATTTTCCCACGGTGATCAGGGTCAGTATCATTCCTGCCGACTCAAAATACAGGTCGTGGGAATACTGCTCCACCAGCGCCATGTCCCCATGTCCCAGCCCATAGCTGATGCGGTACATGGCGAAAACACCGTACCCAATGGCCGCGGAAGCCCCCAGGGCGATCAGGCTGTCCATATTGGGGGACAGATGTCCCAATGTCTTAAATCCCACGGCAAAAAACTTCCGGTTCATATACACAATGGGCAACAGCAGCAAAAGCTGGGTCATTGCAAAGGTTATGGCGTTAGCATTCCCATGCAGATACCGGTGCACAAAGCCCGGGATCGGCAGACCGAACCATTCGTTATACATATGGTACATGGCCACATACATTAGGGGAATCAGGAAGCCGATGGAAATGCCAAGCCTCCATTTCATGACCCTGGCCTCTTCCTTCGCCTTCCGCTCCACGCTGCCCCGCCCGGCACGTGCCGCTCCGGCTCCCCCGTTTCCTTCATTTCCCGGCCTACTGCCTTCCAGACCGCAGGCTGTCCCGCACCCTGCATTTTCACCAGGTCTGCGGATCTCTATCCTTGTTGCGCCATGGGCTCCTCCTATGATCAAAGATGCCCCATATCCCGCCTTCTCCACTGCCGCAATGATCTCATTCCCCGTCAGCTGCGCTTCATCATAGCTGACCTCCATGGTCTCCGTCAGCAGATTCACCGATACCCTTTCCATTCCCGTCAGCTTTCTTGCCGCTTTCTCCACATGGGAGGAACAGGCAGAACAGGTCATACCGGAAATATGATACCGCTCTTTCATACCAAATCACTCCTACTCCACTTCAATTTCATCACCGGCTGCAATGCCACCTCCGGCCACAACATTTTAACTCCATCTCCACCCCGCAATGCACGCTGCGATGTCATCACTGGCTCCGCGCTGCACGCCGTGTGTGGCTTCACGTTGCAACACCCGGCTCATTTCAACTTTTTCATCAGTTCCACTGCCTCATCTACAATGGTGGTATTTCCTTTTCTGATCTCCTCCACCACACAGGTTTCCATATGATCCTGAAGGATCAGGTATCCAAACGCCTGTAATGCGCTCTCCACTGCAGCCACCTGATTAAGGATATCTCCGCAGTAGCGGTTCTCCTCAAGCATTCTGCCGATTCCGTTGAGCTGTCCGGTGATACGGTTCAGACGGTTCTTTAACTGCTTTAATTCCTTTTCTTCCCTAGGCGTAGCCTTTTGATGACAGCTGCAGCAGGGTGCAATTCCAGTCTGCTCCGCTTCCTGTATCATTTTCATCCTCCTCCCTTCCCTGGCCAACTACTCATTCTTTTACACAACTCCCATTCTCTTTTCGCAAAATACCCTACCTGGGTATATAGAACATAATATACCCCCGCAGGGTATTTGTCAATGCAAATTTTTATACAGATAATTTTTTAGAAGCAAATCCTCAGGAATGGACCGGCTGTCCCAGACACCCTTCGGCATGATCAGACAGATCCTGCATCCAGAGGACTTCTTCCCCTGCCCTGACCTGCTCCGCCGCCGTGGCAATCACATCATTTCCATAAATATGGTGTTCCACACGGATAGATACCTCCGGCTGGATTCCCTCCGCCTCCAGTCCCTTCCTGTCAAATTCCAGCAGCAGCTTTCCCTTTCCTACGATCTCGTTTTGTACCACCCTGGGGCGGAAATACCGCCCCAGCATATCATCCGTTACATTTCCTGCCTGAATATATAATTCAGCCCCGAATTCCGTGCGAAACCGGAAAGCGTTTCCCATGGGATACAGTTTTGTGATCTTGCCATTCACAGGAGCATAAAGCCTGTCCTCCACCGGCAGGATCACGATCTCAGCCTCCGGACCTTCCCGCCTTATTTCCGCATACCCGGAAACCGGGCTTCCCACAGGCCATCCCTTTCCTTCCTTTATTATTTTCTTTTCCCTGCCTTTTGCCGTCTCCTCTTCCTCAAATCCGTCATCCTTTTCCGCAGTCCACAGCCTCCCCGCAAAAAACCCGAAACATACCGATGCCGCCAGGCAGGACACAAGAATCAATAAATGAATTGTTATCATTGAAAAACACCTCCTGATAAATCTGATTGTTTCCCAGATTAAGGGAAAAAATACTTCTTATGGACTCATTAAAAAAGCTGGGGAAAACACAAAAAAGATATTGACACTGTAGTAGATTCAATGATATACTACACTCGTATTCTAAATGAAAGTCATTGAACTCACATATTTTTGTTAGTCATTGCAACTTTGATGATGGTTTACAAAAGTGTGTGGTTTTTTTTGTCATATATTTTAGAATCAACACAAGAAAACGGGTGTAATGCCCTTTATAATGAAGGAGGTACCTACATGAATAACGGTACAGTTAAGTGGTTCAATGCACAGAAGGGTTATGGTTTCATCACCAACGATGCAACCGGCGAGGAAGTGTTTGTACATTTCTCCGCGATCAACGCTGATGGCTTTAAGTCTCTTGAGGAAGGCCAGAAGGTTACTTTCGATACCGAATGTGATCCTCAGAACAGCAGCAAGATCCGTGCGACCAATGTTTCTGTAGTAGCTTAATAGTCTATCGTTCACTCCGTGAACAGTAACGCTGAATGCTTACGATACAGAATCAAAAAAGCACATCGGATTTCCGATGTGCTTTTTTGTGTTTTCTTTTCACGGGGAAGACATATCAGTCTGCCAGCCGCCTCATCTCCGTATATGCAAGGAGCAGAGGGCCCACACCTTTTGCGTCATTCTCGACGATGGGCTCTGACATATAATATTCGAAAGTTCCGTCTCTTCTGGTGTCATTTGCAGGTCCAAGCCCTCCCACCAGGCAGATCCCGCCAAGGTTCAGATCGCCGTCGGTCTCTTTTAGATAACGGTCACAAATACCGTTGAACGCTTTCAGCGCCGGTTCACTATAGCTCTTCGGCAAAAAACCCAGCCGCACTCCCTTCAACAGGGAATAAGCCATGATCGCACTGCCGCTGGTCTCCAGATAGTTAGGTTCCCTGCCGCCCAGCGCGGGCAGCTGATACCACATGCCGCTTACGTCCTGGAATTTCAGCATATCGTCCACCAGCCGGACAAACACCTTTTTCAGATTCTCGTACTCAGCCTGATATTCTTCGCCGGGTTCACACTTATCCAGGGTGTCCAATAATGCCATTACATACCAGCCGATGGCTCTCAGCCAGAAATTCTGGGACAGTCCCGTCTCCTTATCACACCAGAATATTTCTTTGGAAGCGTCATAGCCGTGATAATAGAGCCCTGTCTCCTCATCCCGCATATATTTCACCACATTGGCAAACTGCGCGAAAATATCACCGTAATTTTTCTTATGGTTAAACTTTGTCTCATACTCCATATAGAAAGGCTGCCCCATGTACAGGCCATCCAGCCATACCTGGTTCGGATATATCTTCTTATGCCAGAAATTCCCTTCCGGGGTCCTGGGCTGATTCCGGACCTGTCCATAAATCAGTTCTATCGCCTTGCGGTATTTCTCCTTACCGTTTATCTCATACAACGCGAAAAGCGTCTTACCTGCATTGACATTGTCAATATTGTAGTCCTCAGGATTGTAGCCCTTGATCGTGCCGTCCTCATTTACCCTGTAATCAATAAACGCGTCAGCAAAATCATAATATTTCTGCTCACCGGTGGCCTGATAGATTTCCAGCATAGCAAGGATCATGCATCCGTCAATATAATTCCAGCCGGCGCCCTTTCCGCCTGCTTTCGCTTTCTCAATGTTCCATACCGGTACTTCCACGGTACTCTTTTCGATCAACCCGTCTATGTATCTCTCAAATACAGGCATCTGCATATCCTCTTACCTCCGCATAAAAAATCATAATAAAATTGCATAAAAGTTCACATATTTAGATTCTACACGGTTTTCCAGATTTAGTCAATGCATTTTAAGCCTGCGCGTTAATTTTAAGTCACATTTCGTTACTGTTTACATCACGGGAACCCAGCCGAGTCCCAGCAGCATTGACACAAGCCAGATCAGGAACAGGTGTACCGGATAGAAGGCATAGAAGAAATACTTCATTTTCAGCCCTCTCTTTCCATTGTAGAATCCAACGGGAATAAATGCCAGGGGAGCTGTCACCTCCCAGAGGAAAGCGACACAGCCCGCCGCGATCTGCAGAGGCTTCTTTTTGCGGAAAACGTACAATACCATAATACAGAGCACCCCTGTGGCCGCGTAATCGGTCTTCAGGAAATGGGCCACTCCTGCGCCCACAGCCAGCGCGGCAAGGGAAAATATCACTTTGACCGTCTGGTTCAGACCTTTCCCCGCAGCCCACTCCTTCTTTGCGATCCAGTCAAAGGCAATCATTGTCAGGAGTCCCAGGAACAGGGTAAAAAATACATTCTGATAGCCAAATTCCAGCACCTTTCCGTTGAAGCACAAGTCAAAAGGTATTTCCGAAACCAATGCGAAAATCCCCAGCCGCATCGCATACTTTTTCACGTCGTGGGTTCTCTGGAATCCCTCCACCAGCAGGAAGCAGAAAATAGGGAATCCCAGCCGCCCTATCATACGCATGGCACTGTATGTATAGAAAAGCACGCCGTTCTCCATCATCCACTGCATGACTGCGTTCAGATCGCCGGATGACGCTATACTCAAATAGCCCGACGTCATGATAAATCTCCCCAGAATGCCCGCCCCGATATGATCGATGAGCATTGAGACAATGGCAATAATCTTGATCGTACTGCCTTTGATTCCCTTTTTCTCCTCGGGTAAAGCCGCCTGATCGGCCTGTCCGGCCACCTGCATACCGGTCGTCTGTTCACTGGCCGCTACTACACTATTCACTTGTATACTGTCCATTTTCATTTCCTCCGTTTCAGTTCCGTTTCTGCATCGTATACCAGAACCGTTTTGCATATATGCCTTACTACATTAATACAATAATACTTTTTATTCCCTTTGTCAATCCCTACAGCAATCCAACTCTCCCAGGCAGCCAGATGGCCGGCACCGTAAGTTTTTATGGCAGAAGCAGCCAAAGATCAGGAAGGCATGCCACCGCCGTCCCATCAGCCAGCATCATACAGCTCCACCAGACACCAGGCTCCAGACACCGCACCCACAGGCACCGCACCCACAGACACCGCACCCACAGACAAGGACAGGCTTTTACACCTGTCCCTGCACAATACCGTTTAACCTACCTTATACCCGATCCCCCATACCACTTTCAGATACCTGGGTTCCTTGGGGTTGCGCTCAATCTTTTCCCTGATATGGCGGATATGTACGGCAATGGTATTATCCGCGCCAATCGCCTGCATATGCCAGATATTTTCGTAGATCTGGCTGTTGGAAAACACTTTTCCCTGCTGCTGCACCAAAAAGCGCAGAATTTTATATTCAATCGGTGTGAGCCTGACATTTCTGCCCTCCACCGTAACCGTCCTCTGGATATCATTAATTTCCAGTCCTTCTACCTTATAGATCCTGTCCACTTCCCTGCACATATTTACCAGCTGGACATATCTACGCAGCTGGGACTTGATCCTGGCCAGCAGTTCCAGCGGATTGCAGTCCGTAGTCACATAGTCGTCCGCACCCGCCTCCAACGCCATAATCTTGGCCGTCTCCGCAGACTGTGAAGAGACGACAATGACGGGAACACTGCTCTTACGGCGCAAGGCAACAATCATCTCGATCCCTTTGTCCCAGCCCTTGTCATTCAATTCCACATCCACCAGCATTAAATGGATATTCTCTGAGATCTTCTCGTACAACTCCTGCAGATCGGCTGCCACCAGGCACTCAAGGCCTTCCCCTATTAATAATGGCTCCATCTTTTCGGCAATCCCTGTCTGATTGTTATATATCAGTATTTTCTTATTCATATTTACCTCCATTCCCAGACATTTACCCCTTCTGCTTCATAAACAGTTCCTTACTGTTATAGGCATTGTAAAACACACTTGTATCAAAGTTGCATAAAAAAATAAAAAAATTTGAAAAAATAAAACAGAGAGCATCTTCATGCCCTCTATCTTATAGATCGAATTTCATGCTGAAAAGTTTCATGTTTTTTCTACTTTTTAGAAAAATCTTTGTTCTCTTTAGTCAAGTTGTTTTCTTTATTCAAATCCATTTCTTTATCTGGACTTTCTTCCATGATCCTGTGAACCAATTCTTCATTTCTGGCTGTCATTTCCTCCACGTCGGCCAGATCTTCCTTCTTCAGCCTTCTGAACCCGTTGATGCCAGACACCAGAATCAACAGGCTGTTTTTCGTGGTGTCAAAGGTGCCCTACTGGTACATGGTGTACAGAAGAAGCCCCAGTGGAACCGCAATGATCATGCCCACGATCCCTCCGAACTTATATCCTATGTATAATAAAAATAAAGTGGGAAGCGGCGGCACCCCCATGGAGTCCCCCACGATCTTTGGCTGGATCAGCTGCCTTGCCAGCTGTCCCACACCCCAAATGATCAGCAGCCAGACCGCCATCTTAAAGTCCCCTGTGAGAACCCTGATCACCGCCCAGGGAATCAGCACCGTGCCGGTTCCGAAAAATGGCAGGAAATCCAGAAAAGCGATCAACAGCGCGATCAGCGCGAAATAATCAACCTTGAGCAGCCCCAGACCGATCAGCAGAAGCAGATACATCCATACCTCGATCTTCAGCTGCGCCTTTAAATACCCTCCCACAGATTTCCTCAGGCTACGGCGTACCGTGCGGAAACGGATCTGTACCACTGCAGGCGTATGCCTGTGGAACCAATCGCTGATCAAATTCCTCTCCGCCACAAAAAAGTAAGCAGACAAAAGCGCCATGATCAGCCCGATAAACAGAGAGGGCAGCTGCTTTGCAAAGCTTCCCGCCGCAGCAATGGTGGGGGAACCGATCCGGCCAAAGAAATCGCCCAGATAATCCCCGATGCTGTCCGCCGCGTCTGCAATTCCCGCTTTCACGTCCTCGGGCAGCTTATGAAACAGCATTTCAAATTTGTGGCCGATATCGTCCAGATCCGCCTCCATGCCGGACCACATATCCGGCAGCGCCCCCACCAATCCTCCCACCTGCTTGACCAGCCATGCGGAGACAAAATAGAGGAACAGTACCACCAGTGCAATCACGGAAATAATGACAAATGCGCTGCCGATCTTTCGCTTCAATTTAATTTTATCTTCAAAAAAACGCACCAGCGGCCCCGCGATCAGGGCGATCACCCACCCCACAACAAATGGCATGAAAAAAATGATCACCCTGGGCAGCAAAAAGAGAGCTGCCAGCAATATCACCAAGGCAATCGCAAGATTAGTCAAAGCCTTACTGTACTTTCTCATGGATATACCCCTTATCCGTTTTCCATTCTCCGGTCCTGCCATCAGGAGACACAGGATCAGACACAGTCACCGGATCAAACCTTATCCGTTTCCACCTTCCGATCCTGCCATCAAGAACCGGCAACCCCCTGCCTTTTCAGGCAGCCCGGACCATCAGTCTGCGGAAAGCTGATCCAGCAATTCGTATATCTCCTCGCGCCCCTGCTTCGTCTCCGCCGAAAACGGGATCAGTATCGTCCCCGGCCCTGTCTCCAGCGAAGTCCGGATCAGTTTCAGCTGTTTCTGTACCTGGCTGCGCTTGATCTTATCCAGCTTTGTGGCGATGATGACGGGATGATACCCGTTCCTGCAGATCCAGTCGTACATGATCCTGTCATTCTCTGAGGGTTCATGCCTGATATCAATGAGCAGGAACACGATCTGCAGCTGCTTTGAACGGTGCAGGTAATTTTCTACCATTTTTCCCCACTTTGCCTTCACAGCCTCGTTTGCCCTGGCATATCCATATCCCGGCAGATCCACAAAGAAAAGGGCGTTATTGATATTATAGTAATTAATCGTCTGGGTTTTGCCCGGCTGCGCACTGGTGCGCGCCAGGGATTTGCGGTTCATCAGCGCATTGATCAGGGAAGACTTCCCCACATTGCTCTTCCCCGCAAAAGCCACCTCCGGCAGTTGATTGTCAGGAAGTTTGCTGGCAACGCCGCAGACCGTCTCCAGACTGACGTTTTTAATAATCATAATCTCATTCCTATACCGCTTGCGTGCTCTGGCACGCAAACTACCATGCCGGCACAAACCAATCCCACGGCATCTTACGATCCCACGGAATTTTACAATTCCGAGAAGAATGCCTGTACTTGGCATTCTTCAGTGTGAAGCTTCAGAATTTCTTGGTCTGCGTACTTTGCAGACTTAGAAATTCTGAAACTTCACACTTCCCGTCATGCCGCCTTCGGCGGCACATACAACAGAATAAATTCTGTTGTCAAGAACAATTGGTGCAAGTATGGAAGAATCCGCTTTGCGGATTCTTCCGTGTGCATAGATTCCGCAAAGCGGATTCTATGCACACTTATATGGCAGGATCCAGGCGGGAAGCCCTCTGTTCTCCCTTGCGCAGCGTCAGCGGCTCGCTTTCGCCCTCCACTGCCTCCTTTGTAATGATACACTTCTCAATGGTGTCGTCGGAGGGAATCCTGTACATGGTATCCATCATCACGCTCTCCATAATGGAGCGGAGTCCCCTGGCTCCCGTCTTTCTTTCAAATGCCTTATCCGCGATGGCTTCGATCGCGTCCTCCTCAAAGGCAAGCTGTACCTCGTCCATGTCAAACAGCTTCTGATACTGCTTGATCAGGGCATTCTTGGGCTCCTTGAGGATCCGCACCAGCGCATCCCTGTCCAGTCCCCGCAGGGAGACACAGATGGGCACACGTCCCACAAATTCCGGAATCAGGCCAAACTTTACCAGATCCTGGGGCGTCACCTCCTGAAGCAGGTCACTCAGTTCCTTGGTGGTCTTCTGGGACACCTCGGTGTTAAATCCGATGGTCTTGCGGTCCAGCCTGGATTCCACAATCTTCTCCAACCCGTCAAAAGCCCCGCCGCAAATAAACAGGATATTGGAGGTATCGATGGTAAGAAGCTCCTGATGGGGATGCTTCCTGCCTCCCTGGGGCGGCACGCTTGCCACCGTGCCCTCCACAATCTTCAAAAGAGCCTGCTGCACGCCCTCACCGGAGACATCCCTGGTGATGGATACATTTTCACCCTTCTTCGTGATCTTGTCGATCTCGTCAATATAGATGATCCCGTACTGGGCGCGTTCTATATCATAGTCCGCCGCCTGGATCAGCTTTAACAGGATGTTCTCCACATCCTCGCCCACATACCCTGCCTCAGTCAATGTGGTAGCATCGGCGATGGCAAAGGGTACATTGATGATCTTTGCCAGGGTCTGCGCAATATAGGTCTTCCCACAGCCGGTGGGACCTACCATAATAATATTGCTCTTCTGCAATTCAACGTCATCCAAATCCCTTGGCGCCGTCACACGCTTGTAGTGATTATAGACGGAGACTGCAAGCACCTTCTTGGCCTCCTCCTGGCCTACCACGTACTCATCCAGGAAGTTCTTGATCTGGATGGGCTTGAGAAGGTTGATCTCGGGATGGATTGTCTCCTCCATCTCCTCATCTTCCAGCTCCTCCTCCAGAATGTCGGCACAGATATCAATACATTCATCACAGATATAAACGCCCGCAGGCCCCGCAATCAGTTTGCGAACCTGGGTCTGCCCCTTATTGCAGAAAGAACATCTTATGTCATTACCAGTGGTCATTTTTGTTGCCATTATTTTACTCCTAACCGTTATCCGTCTTATTTATCGCCCTGAACGTCGTGGGAGGTGATCACCATGTCGATCAAACCGTATTCCAGCGCCTCCTGCGCGCTCTTCCAGTTGTCACGCTCCGTATCGGCGCAGACTGTCTCGTAATCTTTTCCAGTGTTCTCGGAAAGCATACGGTTTAATTTCTCCTTGGTGCGCAGAATATGCTTTGCCGCAATCTCGATCTCCGTTGCCTGTCCCTGTGTCCCGCCAAGAGGCTGGTGAATCATGATCTCCGCATTGGGAAGCGCGTATCTTTTACCCTTTGCGCCTCCGGCCAGCAGAAACGCTCCCATGCTCGCCGCCATACCGATACATACGGTGGACACATCACACTTAATATAATGCATGGTATCATAGATCGCCATACCCGCAGTGACAGAACCTCCGGGACTGTTGATGTAGAGATGGATATCCTTCTCAGGATCTTCCGCCTCCAGGAACAGAAGCTGCGCAACCACGATACTTGCAGAAGTATCATTTACTTCTTCCCCTAAAAATATGATTCTATCCTTTAAAAGCCTGGAATAAATATCATAGGATCTTTCACCCTTGCTTGTCTGCTCAATGACATAAGGCACTAAACTCATTGTAAATCCTCCATTCAATCTTATTGCAATCTTATTTGCTCTTATACATAATATCCCACTTAATATCCTTTTTCAACGAAAATGGGAGTAATTTTATAAAGTTTTAAAGGCTGTACCCGCCAAAACGGGTACAACCTCCTTTGTATCCAGCCGGTTCTATGACTCCTCCGCGGTCTCCTCCTCCGCATCCTTCGCTTTCTTGCCGGACTTCTTTGCGGCAGCCTTTCCCTCCTTGGCATTCTCCACAACAAAGGCAACGGCCTTCTTAATGCAGATATCTTCCCTCACCTGCTTACTGCCGTCTTCACCAAGAAGTTCCTTCACCTTATCCACTTCCATCTGATAAGCCTCGCTCATGGTCTTCATCTCTTCCTCGAACTCTTCCTCGGAAACTTCTATCTTTTCAGCTGCCACAACAGCCTCCATGACCAGACGGGACTGGATCCGCTTCAATGCCTGGGGCTTCGCCTGCTCCATCAGCATATTGGTGTTCGCACCGGTGAACTGCATATACTGATCCATGGTGATACCCTGCGCCTGCATTCTCTGTGCAAATTCCTGCACCATCTGTCTCTGCTGTGTCTCTATCATGGCATCAGGAATATCCATCTGTGCATCATCAATGATGGCGTCGATCACCGCATCTTCCTTGGCAGCCTTTGCCTCTTCCTCTTTCCTTCCGGTCAGCTTCTTCCGGATCTCTTCCTTATATTCCTCCACGGTGTCGCTCTCTTCGGAGGTATCTGCCACAAAATCCTCATCCAGTTCAGGAAGCTGCTTTTCCTGGATCTTTTTCACTGTACATTTGAACACGGCCGCCTTGCCTGCCAGTTCCGCAGCCTGGTAATTTTCAGGGAATGTCACATTCACATCCGTTTCCTGGTTCAGTTCCGCACCGATCAGTGCCTCCTCAAAGCCGGGAATGAACGCGCCGGAGCCGATGGTCAGGGGATAATCTTCCCCTTTGCCTCCCTCAAAAGCCTTGCCGTCCACAAATCCTTCAAAATCGAGTACGGTCACGTCGCCGTCCTTCACAGCCCTGTCCGTGATGTCGATGATTCTCGCGTTCTTTTCCCTCTCACGGTCAATTTCCGCGTTCACTTCCTCGTCGGAGACGTCCGTATCCATCTTTTCCACCTTGACGCCCTTATATTTGCCCAGGGTTACCTCTGGCTTCAAAGCCACCTCTGCAGTAAATATGAAGGGTTTGCCCGCCTCAATCTGAGTGACATTGATCCTGGGATTGGAAACAATCTCCTCCCCGCACTCTTCCACTGCCTTGTCATAGGCATCAGGAATCAGGTCGTTGGCTGCGTCCTCATAAAATATCTCTTTGCCATACATCTGCTCGATCATCTTGCGGGGTGCCTTGCCCTTACGGAAACCGGGGATGTTGATCCTGTTCTTATTCTTCCGAAACGCTCCCTCCAGCGCCTTCTCCAGATCCTCAGCAGAAACTTCAATGGTCAGCTTCGCCATATTGTGTTCCAATTTTTCTACCTGTAAACTCATTATGATATTTCCTCCTTCATATTACTGTGTCTCCTCTATATTAATCTGTTCCCGTAGGATGCAGGGCACAGTCACAGTCATTTTAGAATTATAACATGAATAGGCCAAAAACACAAATATTTTTTCTAAACAACCTCTCAATGAGTAACCACTCAGCCCCAGTGGTGCCAGAGCGTGTTTGAAAACTGCTTTCCGTCAGCTGTGCATCACAATTTGTGACAGATTTAACCCGAATGAGGGAAGCAAACCAGGAAGATTGCAGTAAATCAGAACACGCACAATATAATCACTAAGGCGCATACCCACACGCCCCTCAAAGCTGAATGACAGCTATGGCAATAATCCAATCGTGTAAAACCCTACACCGGATAATCCAACATTGGATTTTCCAACGCAGGGAAAACCAACGCAAT
>CANDMD010000056.1 GCA_947385725.1 uncultured Lachnospiraceae bacterium
GATCCTGAACTGTGACTGGAGTTCAGACGTGTGCTCTTCCGATCTCTTGCCTGAATTTCCATCTGCCGCGTTGTCGTCAGTCAACAATTGCTTTAGCAATTTGATACCGCATCGCCTCCTTTCTCCGCCTTGCGCTGACGCAAACATCAAGCACTGATTTACTTCAGGATTAATGCAACGATGTACTAGAAACTTATTTTTCGATGTACTAGAAAGTAAAAAAGCGGACAAATCTGCCCGCGGAAAGGATGGGGCGGTAGTATGACGATATTTACCTGTATCCTGCTGGGATTTCTGGTGGTCTGTGCCGTTGCGGCCAGCCTCTCTAAAAATCTGTTGAATACGATTCTGATCTTCATGTCCTACAGCTTGATCATGTCTATCATCTGGATCCTGCTGGAATCGCCGGATCTGGCGATTACGGAGGCGGCTGTGGGGGCGGGAGTTACCACTGTGTTGTTTGTGGTGACTTTGAAGAAGATCCATGCGGTCATAAAGTCCGATGAGGAGACGAAGAAAACAGGGGAGGGGCACGGCGAGAATGAGTAAAAAGGTTTCTCAGGAGCAATATGAAAAAACCTTCTCCTACCGGTTCAGACGCTGGCTGGACGGCGTGAAGGATCCCTTTCTGGACACTGTGGAAATGAAGCCCCAGGAAGAATTTCACGAAGACGAAGAAACGGTCAGACAGCATGGGGAAGATATCAGACAGCATATCCAGCATGCATATGACCTGGAGCATAATGCGGAAGTTAAGATATTTCGAAAAATATACAAGATCTTCAGCATTTTGTTCTGCGTCTTTCTGGTAGCCATGCTGCTGGAGGCGGTGTCGGAGCTGCCTACCTTCGGGGAGGCGGAAAACCCGGTCAATAATGAAGTGGCGGAACGCTATATCGAGAAGGGGCTGCAGGAAACCGGGGCGGTGAACATTGTCACGGGAATGATCCTGGATTACAGAGCTTTCGATACGCTGGGTGAGTCCCATGTGCTCTTTATCGCCACGTGTACCGTGCTGATCCTGCTGCGGGTGGACAAAAAGGGCGGCCAGGAAAGCATCGAGGCGGATGACAGACATTATGAGCCGAAAGATGACGTGATCCTGCAGACAGTGGCAAGGATTTTGGTGCCCCCGATCTTTATCTTTGGCATTTATGTCATCCTGGCGGGACATCTGGGACCCGGCGGAGGCTTTTCCGGCGGGGCGGTGATCGGCGCGGGGCTGATCCTGTACCAGAATGCCTTTGGTTTTACAAAGACGGAGAAATTTTTCACTGCAAAGACTTACCGGATCATGAGTTTCGGGGCGCTTGCCTGCTACAGCATTGCGAAGAGTTATTCTTTCTATACCGGGGCAAACCACATCGAGAGTGTCATTCCCCTAGGAAATCCGGGAGCAATCCTGAGCAGCGGCCTGATCCTGCTGCTGAATATCTGCGTGGGGATCGTGGTGGCGGGCACCATGTACACCTTTTATGCCATGTTCCGCAGAGGAGGCTATTAGCGTGGAAAAGGTTCGCTTTGCGAGCCCTTTCCACGCGGAAGAACGCAAATACGGCGTTCTTCCCATTAGGAATTTTGGAAGCCGCCAGAGACGGCATGGAGGATAAATATGAACCTTACTAATTTGATGAACAATTATGTGGAGGCGGTGGCGATGATACTGTTTGGTATCGGTTTCACGAATCTGCTGTTACAGAAGAACCTGATCAAGAAGATCGTCGGTCTGAACATCATGGATACGGCCACCTATCTGTTTCTTGCCCTCAAGGGCTATATTGACGGCCGGAAAGCGCCTGTGGTAGTGGATGGAGTCCAGAGTGTGGAGACTTATATCAATCCCATTCCCAGCGGTCTGGTGCTGACAGGCATTGTGGTGTCCGTTTCCGTTACGGCATTGATGCTGTCCCTGACGATCCGGCTGTACAGGCGGTATCACACTTTGGATCTGGATGAAATATCCACCCTGCTGAGGAAGGAGGGGAAATAGTGGATTTTGTTCAGAATTTTCCCTTTATGTCTATTATACTGTCCCTGTTCTCGGGTCCCTTAAGTTCCATTCTCAGCGGGAAATGGGCCAAGAGGGTCAACACGGCGGTGATCGTCATCATCGGGATCATGTCCGCCTGCGTGCTGGGCTATGTGACCGGGACGGGGGAAGAATTTATCTACTATATGGGTCACTTCCCTGCGCCCTGGGGAAATGAGATCCGGGTGGGAGAACTGGAAGCGTTTATGGCGTTGTTCTTCTGTGCCATCATGCTTCTGAGTATGCTGGGGGGCACAAAAGAAAGGCTGACGCAGATTGAGGACTCCAAACAGAATCTCTATTACATTATGGTGAATCTGCTGCTCTGCTCCCTGCTGGCGCTGATTTACACCAATGATCTGTTTACCGCATACGTATTTGTGGAGATCAATACCATTTCCGCCTGTGGACTTATCATGATCCGCCAGAATGGCAGAACCTTTGAAGCCGCGATCCGGTATATGATCATGAGTCTCCTCGGCTCCGGCCTGCTGCTCCTTGGAATCTGTTTCCTTTACAGTGTCACGGGGCATCTGCTGATGAGTAATATCCAGCAACAGGTTCAGCTCTTGGCGGCCTCGGGAGAATATCATATTCCCCTGCTGGTGGCGCTTGGGCTGATGTCCGTGGGACTTGCCATTAAAAGCGCGCTGTATCCGTTTCATTCCTGGCTGCCTGACGCATACGGATATTCCACGGTATCCTCCGCGGCGATCCTGTCCTCACTGGTATCAAAGGGTTATATTTTTTTGCTGATCAAGATCTTTTACCGTGTGATCGGGTTTGAGATTGTCTGCGACAGCAAGGTGATCCATGTGCTGTATGTGTTTGGCATTATGGGAATGATCATGGGTTCCGTCAATGCCATTCAGGAAAATAACATTCGTAGGATGATTGCATTCTCATCCGTGGCGCAGATAGGATATATCTATATGGGGCTGGGGCTTGGCACGGAAGCGGGCGTGGTGGCAAGTGTCTATCATGTGCTGTCCCATGCGGCCACCAAATCCCTGTTGTTTGTGGCGGCGTCGGGTCTGACGGACGCCTCCGGCGGGAAAGTCCGGTTTGAGGATCTGCAGGGCGCGGGTTACCGGCACAGGCTGGCCGGCATCGCGTTTACCGTGGGTTCCCTGTCCATGGTGGGGCTGCCTATGTTTTCCGGCTTTATTTCGAAGCTGCTGTTTTCCCAGGAGGCGGTGGGGCATAATCACAAAATGCTGCCCACCCTGATCGCCCTTGCGGTCAGCACAGTGCTGAATGCCGTCTACTTTATGAAAACAGTGATTACGATTTACATGCCGGCCCCGAAGGATACAGAGGCGGACCGGCAGGGCAGAAATATTGCCATGGCAGAACAGCCCGGCAAATCTGTTGCCCTGATCTGCTTTATCATTTTGAACCTGATGCTGGGACTCAGTTCCGAACCGATTATTCACCTGATTCAGAACGGGCTGGAAATGTTCTATTAAGGAAACGCTTTAACCAGCGTTTCCCTAAGGAACTGTTAAGAGTGCTATTTATGGGAGTTGGTGTGAGATATGGATATATGGATGATGTTATCTGTGGCGCTGCCCTCAGCGGCGGGCATCATATTACTGGCAGTGTCTTTCCTGGAGCATGTCAGGGGGAAAGAGAAAGTATCTGTCAAAGGTCTTTATGTTTATACAGCCGCCGCACTGATCCTGTCGGTGGCACTGGCACTGTATACGGCATGGTCGGGGGAAAGGTCGCTGACTTTGTTTACGCTGCTGGATCAGATCCCGGTCTTTTTCCGGATCGATGACCTGGGCCGGATGTTTGTGACAATCGTGGGGATTGCCTGGCTCTTGACCGGTGTTTATTCTTTCGTATATATGAAGCGTGAGGGAGGGGAGAAGAGATTTTTTGGACTCTATCTTCTGTTATTTGGCGTACTGACGGGATTGGCCTTTTCGGGGAATCTGATCACAATGTATCTGTTTTATGAAATGATGACGCTGGTATCCATGCCTATGGTGCTGCATAATGGCTCCAGGGAAGCGGTCATGGCGTCCCTGAAATACCTGTTCTATTCCCTGTGTGGTGCCTATGGCGGTCTGTTCGGCATTGTGTTCCTGTACCGTTATTGTGATTCCCTGACCTTTCGCCCGGGAGGCACTTTGAATATGGCTGTGGTACAGGGGCACGAGGGCATCCTGCTGGCGGCGGTGTTTGTCATGATCCTGGGATTCGGTGCGAAAGCCGGTATGTTCCCCTTGCACTCCTGGCTGCCCACGGCTCATCCCGTGGCGCCTTCGCCGGCATCGGCGCTTTTGTCAGGAACCATTGTGAAATTCGGCGTGCTGGCGATGATCCGCACGGTCTATTACATTGTGGGGCCTGCGTTTGTGAGAGATACCTGGGTACAGCACACATGGATGACACTGACCCTGCTTACTGTATTCATGGGTTCCATGCTGGCCTACAGGGAGCCTGTGCTGAAAAAGCGGCTGGCCTATTCCACGGTGAGCCAGGTTTCCTATATTCTGTTCGGACTTTCCCTGCTGACCCCTGACGCCATGACAGGAGCGCTGCTGCACACAGCGGTTCATGCCTTTGTAAAGTGCGGGCTGTTTCTGACGGCCGGTGTGTTCCTGCATCGGTTCGGATACACCCGGGTGGATCAGTTGACGGGGATGGGAAAGAAGGTGCCCGGGATCTTATGGTGTTATACTATTTTTGCCCTGGCATTGATCGGCATTCCGCCTACAGGAGGTTTCCTCAGTAAATGGTATCTTGCGGAAGGGGCGCTGTCGTCCGGTATTCCCGTCTTTTCCTGGCTGGGGCCTGTGGCGCTGCTGGTCAGCGCCCTGTTGACGGCGGGCTATCTGCTGCCTGTTACCATAAAAGGATTTTTCCCGGGGGAGGAGGCCGTTTCCCTGGATCTGTCAAAGGAGGAACCGTCGCCGTGTATGCTGATCCCTCTTGTAATTCTGGCGGCATTGGCGCTGTTTCTGGGCATCCTGCCCAACCCGCTGATCCGGTATGTGGGTGAGATTGCAGGGGCAGTATTATCATAGAAAGGGGTTTTTTGTGGTGAATAAGGTATTCATGTTGATCGTTGTATTGCTTCCAATGGTTTCAGGTGCATTGGTTCCCGTTATCCCCTTTCGGAGCAGAAAGGCAATGTGTGTGTTTATTGAAATATGCGCACTGGTCAATTCCATGCTTGTATTTCTGCTGCTGCGGAATCCTCCCGCAGAAACGCTGACGGTGTTCCGCTTTACGGGAAACCTGAGCGTCACCTTCCGGATAGACGGCATGGGCAGTCTGTTTGCGGGGATGGCGGCATTTCTCTGGCCGCTTGCGCTGCTGTATTCCTTTGAATATATGAAGCATGAACAGAATGAGAAGTCCTTCTTCCTGTTTTATGTGATCACTTACGGTATTACGCTGGGAATCGCCCTGGCGGAGAATATCCTGACCATGTATTTCTTTTTTGAGATGCTGAGTATGGTGACGCTGCCCCTGATCATGCATAGCAGGACCAGGGAGGCGATCCTTGCCAGTCGGAGTTATCTGTATTATATGCTTGGGGGCGCGGCCTTTGCGTTTATCGGGATGATCTTTATCCTGACGTACGGAACCACATCCTCCTTTGTCATGGGAGGAGTGCTGGATCCGGGGAAGATCGGGGACAAAACGAATCTGCTGCTTTTCATCTATGTATTGTGCTTTTGCGGTTTCAGTGTGAAGACAGCCATGTTTCCCTTTTCCTCATGGCTGCCGAAGGCAGGTGTGGCACCCACTCCCGTGACGGCTCTGCTCCATGCGGTGGCGGTGGTCAATACAGGCGCCTTTGCCGCCATGCGGGTGACCTATTTCAGCTTTGGCACAGAACTGCTCCGGGGAACCTGGGCCCAGAATGTAGTGATGACCCTTGTGATCATCACTATTGTGTACGGCTGCAGCCGGGCCTTGAAGGAAACCCATATCAAGCGGCGGCTTGCTTGGTCCACGGTGGGCAACCTGTCTTATATCCTGTTTGGCGTGGTGCTTATGACGCCCCTGGGACTGGCTGGGGGAATGGCTCATATGCTGTTTCACTCCTTCATGAAAATATGCTCGTTTTTCTGTGCGGGAGCGGTGATCTATCAGACAGGCAGGAATTATGTCCACGAGCTGAATGGTTTCGGATGGAAAATGCCGAAGGTTTTTGTGTGTTTTACGGTGACTGCCTTTGCCCTGACGGGCGTGCCGGGATTGTGCGGCTTTGTGAGCAAATGGAATCTTTGTAAGGCGGCGGTGGCAAGCGAAAATCCGCTGGCTTACGCTGGAGTGGCGGCGCTGATGATCTCCGCGCTGCTGACGGCGATTTACATGCTTACGATTGTAGTTCGCGCCTTTTTCCCGGGAAGGGATTTCGACTGTGAAACCATATCGGATGTGAGGGATCCCAACTGGCTCATGATCCTGCCTCTGGTGGTCTTTGTCATTGTGATGTTCTGCTTCGGGCTGCATTCCGGCCCGGTGATACGGTTTTTGCAAGGAAATTGAGAGAGGGGTGTGCTGATCGGTATGATTGTGAATGGAATGCTGGCTGACGTAAAGTTGGTTATTATCGTGTTTTTCCCCTTTGCGGCAGGGCTGGTTGCGTACTTCTGCAAAAAGCGGTGTGACACGGCCGCAATTGTTTCTGCCATATTGGAATTTATGGGAATGCTATGTGTGGCAGGGGATTTTTCCGGGTATTGGAGATTTCTGCGTGATACTTCTTCTGTGCCCTGGGAACCCAGGGACGCAGGGCTTTCTTTTACTGTCCATGAGATCTGCGGCTTCGGATTAAATTTCCAGATGGACGGTTTCCGGCTGATCTACGGCTGTGTGACTGCGCTGATGTGGATGATGACCACCATTCTTTCCAAGGAATATTTCAAGCATCATGAAAACAGGAACAGGTTTTATCTGTTTCTGCTGTGGACGCTGGGGGCTACCATGGGTGTGTTCCTGTCCGCGGATTTGTATACTACTTTTCTCTTTTTCGAGATCATGTCCTTTACCTCTTATGTGTGGGTGGCACAGGAGGAGAACAGGCCTGCCCTGAGGGCGGCGGCCACTTATCTGGTCGTGGCGGTGATCGGCGGTCTGGTGATGCTGATGGGAATTTTCCTGCTGTACCATCACCTGGGAACGGTGGAGATCAGGGAACTGGCGCTGGCGGCGGCAGATTTTGGGGACAGAAGAATCCTCTATATTGCGGGAGGATGTATGCTTTTCGGCTTTGGCGCCAAGGCGGGTGCCTTTCCCCTGCATATCTGGCTGCCTAAGGCTCATCCCGTGGCGCCTGCGCCCGCTTCCGCGCTGTTGTCCGGTATTTTGACAAAAGCGGGCATTTACGGCGTTTTGATCCTGAGTTGTGACCTGTTCCTGCATGATGCGACGTGGGGGAAGCTCATTCTGGCAATCGGGGCGGCCACCATGCTGGGAGGGGCGCTGCTGGCTGTGTTTTCTGTGGATCTAAAGAGGACGCTGGCCTGCTCTTCCATGTCCCAGATCGGGTTTATCCTGGTGGGGATCGGAATGCAGGGCATGCTGGGGGAAGCGAATGGACTGGCGGTACACGGGACGGTGCTCCATATGGTGAATCATTCCCTGATCAAGCTGGTTTTGTTCATGGCAGCAGGAGTGGTCTATATGAATACCCATCTCTTGGATCTGAATCAGATCCGGGGATTCGGAAGAAAGAAACCGCTGCTGAAGGTGATCTTCCTGACGGGGGCGCTGGCGATCGGCGGGATTCCCTTGTTTGGCGGCTATGTCAGTAAGACGCTGCTCCACGAGGCTATTGTGGAGTACGGCGGTGGAGCCGTCATGAAGTCTGTGGAATGGCTGTTTTTGATCTCCGGCGGACTTACCGTGGCTTATATGACGAAGCTGTATGTGGCGGTTTTTGTGGAAAAGAATGCGTGTGAAGGGATTCAGAAACAGTATGACGAGAGGAAGAAATACATGAATGGCGGATCTGCTTTTGCCCTGGGCGGCAGTGCGCTGATCCTCTTCCTCTGGGGGCTGGCTCCGGGTCTCACCATGGACAGGACGGCAGGGCTGGCGGAAGGCTTTATGAACCTTGTGGTATACAGGGACAAAGAGTCCGGAATGACGTGGGCGGATGTGGGAGCATGGGTGTCCGGCCGGACAGTACCGTATTTTAGCCCGGGTAATCTCGGCGGCGCGCTGATCTCCATTGCCATGGGCGCTGCCGTCTATGTGCTTTTTGTCCGGAAGGTTTTGATACGGCGGGATGAGAAGGGCGCGGGGCGGTATGTGAATCTGTGGCCCCAATGGCTGGATCTGGAGGAACTGCTGTACAGGCCGATGCTTCTTGGGGTATTGCCGGCGATTTTCGGAGTGATCTCCAGAGTGTTTGACTGTCTTACGGATACCCTGGTGGTGCTCCTGCGAAAGACTCTTTACCGTGACAGTCCTTTGCCCCGTGAACTTTCGGAAGGAAACGTGTTTACTTTCGCGGCGGGTAAGCTGATGAATGGCATCCAACTTTTGGGGAACCATACATGGCGGCGAAACGCGCCTGTGACAAAGGATTATGTGCACATTACGGCTCTGTGGAACGAGGAAATCCGGGAGAATAACAGGATTATCCAGCGAAGCCTGTCCTTCGGTCTGCTGATGTTCTGCGTGGGACTGATGCTGACCCTGATCTATATCATCTGGTTTTAAGAGATTTTAAGGCGGCTTTGGGGAAATCAAAGCCGCCTTGAAGGTTATCGCGCTTTGAGCGCTTTCCATTCGCTTCTGGTGATACCATAAACGGACATATCTAGTGCACTGACCCGTTCATTTTCAGCTAAATGACACAGAATGAATTTTCAGTCTGCAAGGCGGCTGAATGAGGCGATGCGGTGGCATCGTCGATTGAAGCCAACGTGGCAGATGGAAATTCAGGCAAGTCATTTGGCGAAATATGAACAGGTCAGTGCACTAGGAACTCTCCGGTCAAGGCCCGGAAGCGCTCACGCTTTGTCCCTTCATAGGTAAGACCGCATTTTTGGGCAGCCTGCCCGAAGCAGGATTTTTAACGGCGTGGGATATGCAGACACGGTTTGCACCGATTTCGGCAAAGAGATAGTCAATGACTGTCTTTGCGGCTTCGGACATGCCAACGGGTGGCTAAAAATGTGGTTAAGGTAAGTATCCATTTAGAACCAATTCGTGGGTACGCCGGATAGTGGCGGCTATATAATGAGTATTGGAGGTTCGTCCCGCTTTGTATTACATAAACAACGCCTCTTTTATCAGAAAATAAATATCTCTTGCGCTGTCAAATGCTGAAATAATATGTCCTAAAAGTTCTCTTTTATAAAAAACGGCATTCAGGATCTCTTCATGAATGAAAGAAATCTTTTTTCGCTCCAGCCATTCCTGTAAAACAATATCTTCCATTTGATAATGTTCTTTTTTATATTTTTCTCCTTGTATCTCCAACAGCCCTGCTTCCCCAAAATCTTTGATTACATCTATCGCATAGTGTCTGTTATCTAATATATGATCCCGTATTTTATTCATACCCCTCGCATCCGGATCATAAATATTCAATCCATATTTATATCCGTCCAGGGAAGCATCAAAGAAGAAACCCGACGTATTGTTCTTATTTGCGCCATTGAACTTAAAACGTATATAAAAGTATTCCTTTACGGGCGATGTATGGCAGAAACGTGCATCGTTATACACCGGTGATATGCATCTTCTTTTATTGCCTAATAAATTCTCATCAACCTGA
Source organism: uncultured Lachnospiraceae bacterium (assembly GCA_947385725.1). Taxonomy (GTDB): domain Bacteria; phylum Bacillota; class Clostridia; order Lachnospirales; family Lachnospiraceae; genus Acetatifactor. The sequence goes on from CANDMD010000056.1 coordinate 9,789, forward strand.
CTGAAATAATGATATAATTCAAGATATAGCTCTTCCAAAGGATATTTCACACCTTCAAGATATAGCGTTTCATTCTCTTTATGCACGTTTTTGCAATTATTCCTGCAGACTGCTCTGTAATACTTTGTGGTACATTCATTAAATCCCTGAAACATGTTCTTCTCTCTCTATTCGCCGATGATTTCCATTCCATTTGGAAAATCCCGTATCACAAGTGCACAGGTGTTTGTGAGCTTCACATTATGCTTTAAAGGATATGCCAGTTTTCCGCTCGTTTCTCCTGCCGCACAGTGGACATCCAGCTTCGTATCTATGAGGCCGAGATTGTCAGGCAGATTATTGGAAAAAATAAGGCTCCCGGCGCTCACCCCTATCACCAGCCCATTGCGTTTGATATACTCCGTCAGAGATTTGTTAAATCCTGTATCATTGATTCTTTTGAGCAGATACTGTGTATTGCCTCCGCATAAATAGACCACGTCATATTGCTGCAATTCCTGGATATCCATTCCGGCATGCAGATCATATACCCTGATGTTTTTGGCTGAAATACCGCATTTCAGTAAGTCATTCATGCACTTTGGCAATACGGCTATTGCGTCTGCATCTATTGCCGCCGTTGGTAGGAACAGCGCCTTTACCAATGACATGTCCTTACCTGTCATGTCCACAAAACACTCTTCAATTTCCCTGGTCTCCAGTCCTGCTGATGTCAATAATACTCTCATATCCACTCTCCTATTCCGGCCAGTTCATCTGGGCGTCTGCAATGCCCATTTTGCGGCATTCGCTGCGTACATATTCTTTTTCTGACCTGTTTCCTATTTTGTATTTTAGAATCTTATTTTTAAAAACAATGTATTTCTCATTGTCCGCCTTGAAATCTACAAACCAGTTTTCGCCGCCGGAGCTGGATGACATGACCCTGGAAATTCTCTCTGGAAAATCCGATTTATCACTTGTAAAAAATAATGCGGTCCAGTATTTGGGTTTCCCTCCGGCGTTCCACAATTCAATTTTATGGATATTCAGAAAATCAAGGATGGAGTCATCCTCTACGCTTTCCTTAATCAGGATGCCCTCATATAGCGCGGGCTTTTTTTCCTGAACCGCGTTGGAGCCGCAGCAATGGACTTCCTGAACGGCGTCTAAGGTCAGCTCGTCTTTTAATAACAGATCCATGGATACATGGAATAGTTTTCCGAGTATCAATAGCTTTTCCGTTTCCGGCAATGCAATGTCCGCTTCCCATTTCGATATGGACTGTCTGCTGACATTACATATGGAAGCCAGCTCTTCCTGTGTCATTTTATTGATTTTTCTTAATTCTATAATTTTTTCTGATAATTTCACTGCCGAACCCTCCTGCCGATATGCATTATACAAAATAACGGATTCATTTACCACCAACATGAAAGTGCTTTTGCGCAACCTGAGGTTGCCGGTCTTGTGAGCCTCTGTCAAGAAAAAGCTGTACATCGAATGGATGTACAGCTTTTTAAAACGCTATCCTTTTGTATAAAAGAATGGAAGCTTTTCACTTTTATTTTGCAGTTTTCCCCGCAGCCTTTTTCTTGCCGCTGCCTACCAGGAAGAAGCTGCACGCGAGCGCGATGACATAAAGGCAGATGGTCACATATAATACCGCCTGATAGCCGGCAGGGTTCACGGAGATCACTCCGCCATGGCCGTCGCTGATTTCAGTGGGGGAACCCACATGATTTACAATGAAGGTCGCCAGCTGGTTTCCGGTGAGACCCGCGATAGCCCACGCGGAAAGGGTAATGCCGTGGATGGCGCTGATATTCTGCATGCCGTAATGGTCGGACAGCAGCGTGGGTACGTTGCTGAAGCCGCCGCCGTAGCCGGCGTTCACTACAAACAGCAGGATCAGTACCAGAACCATCAGTATGGTGCTCTGTCCCATGTTTGCGATACCCTGGGTCAGGATCACCAGTCCGGTTGCGATAATGGAGAGGATAATCATAATCTTGTAAACCGTGTTTCTGTCCTTCATGGTGTCAGCCCACGCGGAGAAGCCCAGCCGTCCGCCGGCGTTAAATACTGCCGTTACGGAAGCGAGGATACCTGCCATCCCTGCAAGACCGATACACTTAATGATCATTTTCTCCTGGGAGATCAGGGCGAGGCCGCAGGTGATATTGATATAAAACATCAGCCAGATGCCAATGAACACAACAGGCTTGGTCTTGATGACGTCGATTGCCCTTGCGCCTTTTTCCTGGGAAGCGGGCTCGTGCCAGCCAGCGGGCTTGGCCAGAAGCAGATGACCCACGAACATCATGACAAAATATACCGCAGCCAGGATCAGGAACATCTTGTAGATGCCGCCCTCACCCAGGGAATCCAGCATGGCCTGCATAATGGGGCTGGCGATGGCCTTGGCAGCGCCGAAGCCCGCAACCGCGAGTCCGGTAGCCAGACCCTTGCGATCCTGGAACCAGAGCATCAGCGTCTTTACAGGGGAGAGATAACCGGTTCCCAGACCGATACCCATGATAAAGCCGTAGCAGACATAGATGCCGATCAGGGCAAGCGGGCTGCTCTTGTGGGTGCCGCCGTACCAGATAAAGAAGCCGGTGCCTGCCATACCTGCAGCGAAGCAGATGGCTGCAATCAGGGAAGAGCGGTGAATATCCTTTTCCACCACATTTCCCAGAAAGGCGGCGGACATACCGAGGAAGAAAATGGCAAAGCTGAATGCCCACTCGGTAGCGCTCTTGGAAAAGCCGATATACTCGGCAATCTCCTGACTGAAGATGGACCAGCAGTACACGGTGCCGATACTGCAGTGGAGGAGAAGTGCGGGAATGGCCGCACGAATCCATTTGTTTTGTACTTTCATAAGTAATTCCCTCATTTCTAAAAGTATTTGTCAACATAATACGCTTTTTTGCGGCAAAATGCAAGATTTCCTTTCCTTTTTCAGCCTTCTCCTTTTTCGAGTCTTTATGTTCTGCATCCGGCTAAAATGCAAAGAAACTTATAGTTAAGTATTTACATTAATTTTAGTTTTTTGTATATCGTAATGTATTATGTTGACACTTTGCAATATAATATATTATAATACAGCTATACATATATCATTATGCAAATATATGAGAAAGAGGTGATTCCATTGGAAAATATAGTGTGGGTAAGATACAAAATGAACAATACCTAGTGTTTCAAGGAGGAAAACTCTATGAAGAAAAGAATTTGTCTGGCTATTGCCATTGTGCTATTAGGCTGTTTGGGAACAGGAAGCACTTTATATGCATATAATAGTGAAAGTTGCATTGCACAAGAGAACCTGGCAGCAAATGATGTCATGGAAGCAGGAAATCAGTCGAGAATGTTTTGCCTGGAATGTTCTTCTATGATGATGATGAGCGAAATATGTTTACCGGATTCAAGAAAATATGATGATACGGGTGAACATAAGTATGGATTCCTCTGGCAGGATACCTGTACGATTACAGGATACACTGCATGGGCAGGGTATTATTGTGATGTTTGTGGAAACTTTATTCCTTTTGAGGATAGTGAACAGAGTGATGGACTGGCAAGGCACTATTGCCTTGAAATACACAGTAGCTGCGGAAAGGGCTCTTATCTCGTATGCCCATTCGGAGGCTGATTAATAAAAAATGAAAGGATTCGTCTATGAGAAAAGCAGCCGCGGTTTTTGTTGTAATTATCAGCGCTATTTCCATGCTTATGACAGGATGTTCTGGCAGGGAAAATGCAAAAAGCCTGGAGATGGACAGATTGCAAAGCGATACAGGAGCATTTCAATTTTATGACCTGGAGTGGGAAAGCGATCCCATAACAGTACAGGAAACCCTGGGGATTCCCTTCGGGCAGCCGGATACTGCAGGAGGATTCCAGATATACAGGGCAGAAAATGCTTATACATGGAATAACGTGAACGCCTCTGTTACCTGTGAATATAAGTCGAATAAATTGTACACTGTTACGCTTCTGTTTAGGCCTGAGGAAATCAAGAGAGAGGAATTCTGGTCGGCGATAAAGGAAGAATTATTCAACCAATATGGCACGGTAGAGGGAGATGTACAATCCAGTACTTCGGATAAGCTGAATATTTCAACAGAAAGCGAAAACTATTTGTGGAAAGATCAAAGCAGCGGGGAAACTATGATGTCGGTGTCAGAATTAGAGGTAAACGGTGAATTTCAATACATAGGGTTGAGAGTATATGTGATGAGATAGCGTTATAATAAAAACTCCTTTTTGGTTAATGAATTTATTATCAAAAAGGAGTTTTTTATTGAATTGAATGATAAGCGGTGTCAGTTCCTGAAATGGAAATTCACGGCTTTACTGTTACGAATTCACAAAGAAAGTTCTTCAAATCCCTTTTCAGATCAGGGTACTTCGTGATACCATAGTCATGAGGGAAACAAGGAGTGAAAACGGCAGGGCTGTTTTCGGGAAGGAGGCCAATGTCTGGAAAAGGTGTGGAGACTGAGAAAAGAACAGAACAGGTTGTAGAGGAAACCATAGAGAAGACTGTGAAGCCGGATAAGCTGTCAAGGCTTGAGAATATGACGTCATTGATGAGGGGGAACCTGCTGAAGAACCTGACAATTTTCTGTGCGGCAGTCCTTGCGGCGGCCGCCTTTCTGTGCGACAGCCCCGCTGATATCCTGGAGGGAATGATAAAGATTCTGACATCCCGCAGCGTATTGATCACCGATTACTTTGTGGTGGGCGGCATGGGGGCTGCGTTTTTAAATGCTTCCCTGGTATTGATGCTGGGTGTCCTTCTGGTACTGGCGGAAAAGATTCCGTTTTCCGGTCCTACCATGGCGGCGTTGTTCATGAATGCGGGGTATGGACTGTGGGGGAAGAATCCCATGACGGTCATTCCCATTGTCCTCGGAATACAGATTTACTGCCGGATGCACCATATCAAAATAAGCAAACATATTTATACGGCGCTCTACGGAACCTGTCTGGCTCCCTTTGTGACGGAAATATATTTTATGCTGCATCTGCCCGTTGTCGTAAGATTCCTGGCGGCTATTCTTCTGGGTATTATGATCGGTTTTCTGCTGCCCCCTCTTTCCATGCATGCTGCTTCCATGCATATGGGATATAATCTGTTTAATGTAGGATTCTCTGCGGGAATACTTGCTTTTGTGGCGGTGTGTATTATGAGCTCCCTGGGGATCACAAGCGAATCCGTGCTGCTGTGGCAGGAGGGCCGGCCTATAGGGATTGTGGCGGGATTGTATCTGTTGTTTATTGCCGTGTTTCTGATCGGTTTTATCACCGGTGGCTGTAAGTGGAGTGGTTTGAAGAAAATATTCAGCCGTCCAGGCCGTGCGGTGACGGATTTTGTCCTGATGGACGGCGCGAGCCCTACCATGATGAATATGGGACTGGTGGGGAGTATCTGTACCACCTACATCCTGCTGATCGGAGGGGACTTCTCGGGACCGGTGGTGGGAGCTATCCTTATGGCGTTTGGGTTTTCCGCATTTGGAGCACATGTGAAAAACTATCTGCCGGTGCTTGTGGGAGTGTATCTGTTCACCTTTGTCAGTCAGTATGAGCCTACTGCCCCGGGGATACAGCTGGCGGCAATTTTTGGCGTGGGTCTGGCTCCCATTGCGGGGCAGTTCGGTATGATTGCGGGAATGCTGGCGGGAATACTGCACTCCGCCATCACCGTGTGTACCGCCCGGTTTTACGGAGGACTGAATCTGTATAACAATGGTTTCAGCGCGGGCTGGGTGGCTATTTTCATGATCCCGACGCTGGAAAGCTTTATCAATAACTACAAAGACAGGAAAAAAGCGCGCCCCAAAAAGAGCGAATGAATTCACCGCGTGAAAAGAGGAGTGTTTACGCGCTCTTTCGGCAGCGCAGAAATGAGGAAAACATGTCACATAATGAAAAGAAACTTGCAAACATCGTAGAGGAACTGACCATGTTCTTCTTTTCCGTGGGGGCGAAGGAAATCCGGTCGGGGATTCGTGTGGAAGGCCGGACCGCGGAAATAGAATTTGCTGCGGATTACCAGCAGGAATACAGCGACAGGCTGGACTCCCTGGAGAAGTATTTCAATGAGCCTAAAAACGAAGCCCTGGAAGATTTCTACTGGGAACTGACAGGAACCGGCGACCCGGGGGAGAGCAGTCAGCTTCTTATGGTGGGCATGATGATAGACAGGGCGGATGTGGAGATCGGGGAAGACCGGGTCAGCCTGAGGTTATATAAGGAACTGGAACTGTAATAAAATAAGCCACAATAGAGTAAGCCATAATAAAATTTGGATTCTGTTTATAAGCCTATCTCTCCGGATAAAGCCAGCCTGCATATTCCAGAACGGACTGGCTTTCCGCATGTCTGTCGGATTTCAGTATCTGTTTTCTGTAATCCCTGGGTGACATCCGCATGATTTTCACAAAATACCGGTTAAAACTGGAAACAGAGCGAAAGCCGACTGTCTCCGAAATATTCAAAACGGATTCCTCGGTGCTGCCCAGCAGATGGCAGGCCTTGGAAATGCGGGTATTGTTTACAAAATCCAGGGGCGAGGTGCCCATGATGTCATGAAACACTCTGCGGAAATGAGTGGGGCTCCAATGGCATAAGTCCGCAAGATATTCTATGGTAAACTGCTGCATATAATTTTCTTCTATATAGTTCAGGGCCGGGGCGATCACCAGTGAATTTTCGGTTTTGTGTTCCGCCTCCGGCGCTTTCTCCTTTTCCTGATCAGCAGCGCCCCCCCCATTTTTCGCTGAGCTCTGTATACGGTAAACTTCTATGTATAAAGAAAGAAGAAGACCCTTGGCGCTGATCTGGAAGCTGGGCTTCTGTTCCTCCAGTTCCCGGATGACGGACAATGCCAGATCGAGGATCTGGGGATATTTCTTCCGGCTCAGGATCGGCTGAAAGCTGCCCTGAGCGCAGCCTGTCAGATCATGGTCCTGCCATGTGGCAGGCAGCAGGTTGCGGAAGAGATCTTTGGGATCCAGGTAGATATAGGACCAGTGACTTTCGGTTCCGGGCATACTGTAGGTGGTGTGTGGGACATTCTTGGGGATCACTGTCACATCCCCTTCCCGAAAGAGCACCTGTTCCCCGAAAATTTCGATATATCCGCTGTGGGAATGGCACACACCGATCTCCAGGCAATTGTGGAAATGCAGTCTGCCGCTGGGCACATCGGATATCTTCCAGTAATCGCCTGACAGCAGAAGTACCGGAAAATGCATGGGAAGGTAATAGCTTCTGTATTCTGTTATGGTATTTTTGGGTTTTGCCATATATGCTGTCCTGTTCCAGCACCTGACGCATCCAGCCCGCGTCGGTGTTTTTTTTGTGCGCATTTTACGGGATGATATTATCCCTATATTATATATAACAATGAAATCGAATAAAATCAACCATGACTTGATGTAAGTACTTACATTTTTGTTCACATTCTATTCATAATTTTTCAGAATGTTCACATCTGGCGTGTGGGTTCAGGTAAAAATGCTCACATATTTATCCCAAAATAAGGCAAATTAGTCAAAAAAATAGAATCTCCGAAAAACGAACACTGTTATAAATGGTCATTTTTGCATAGTATTCCGTCCTTATTGCTTAGAAATAGTCGGCAATATGCATGATAATGATTTTACATGGATTAAGAATATGTGCAAATTGACGGGAAACGACAGGGGGAAATTTGTGCAAAGTATCGAAGGAGGTTACATATGGCAAAGAGTAATGGAGCCAAGCCGGGGGTAAGGACGAAAACCACCTGGAAAAACGCTTTGAAAAGAGACTGGCAGTTGTATCTGTTGCTGCTGCTTCCGGTAGCTCTGGTAGCGGTATTTAATTATGCGGCATATCCGGGACTGCGTATGGCGTTTATGGATTACAAGCCCATCAAGGGATTTGCGGGCAGTGAATGGGTAGGCATGGAAGTGTTTCAGAAGATATTCCATGACACTGATTTCATCAGGGCGCTGAGGAACTCCATCGTATTTAACCTGCTGGATCTGCTGGTGGGTTTCCCGATGCCCATCATTCTGGCTCTGATGCTGAACGAACTCCGGTTTATGAGATTTAAGAAGGTTACTCAGACGATCCTTTACCTGCCCCATTTCCTCTCCTGGGCAATCATCGGATCCGTTGCCTATACCATATTCCGCCCCGCTACGGGTCTGGTAAATACTCTGCTGATGAATGCCGGCGTTATTTCGGAAGGGATTCCCTTTATGAATGAGAAATGGCACTGGGCGGTTACAGATCGGAAGAGCGTCGTGTAGGGAAAGAGTGTTCTGTTGGGTGTTG
>CANDMD010000057.1 GCA_947385725.1 uncultured Lachnospiraceae bacterium
CTGGTGAGCAGAACAACTATAAAGAACTTTATGTCCAGCTCAAAGAAGGGTACGAGTGGATCCTGGAGGCGGACGCGTGGGATGAAACCGTTGATGGGTTTACCGAAAGGTATGAATCCATCATAAATACGTCCGATGGAGAAGTGTCCGATTACTATACCCTGAGACAGGGAATATGGGGGATGGAAGAGTTTTTCAGGGGACTGGAAAACAATTTCAGCGCGCTGAACGGTACTTTCGGTTATGTGATCCGTGATAATGAGTCAGGATTTTATCTGACCAATATGTCCGAGGAGGATCTGAACATAGACCTGTCGAACCAGTTTTTCCAGGTTGGGTTTACCTTTAATGAATACGGAAGTGTGGCGGTGGCTGATGAGGTGGCGGGACGTGATACAGCCCGGATCAGAAAGTATGCCAACGAGGCTGTCCGGTCCATGACACTGAATCATTTCCTGGACAATGCGTCCGGCTCGGAAATCAGCAGTTCGGAGATTTTTTCCCGATACGGCACACTGCGCGGCCCGGTAAACTGTACAGTGACATTTCGGATCCTGAAGAGAGATGTGATATCAGGCCAGCTGGGATACAAGGTGTATGGCAGTGGGCCGGCTTCGTATCATGTCTTTGTTGACGGCAGGAATTCGGAATGGGTATACAGGGATGCACATATGGGGGTGTTCCTGATTATGTTTCTTACTGCGGCATTGGCATGTGGGCTGTTTCTGCCAGTGCTGGGGGAGGCAAAACCCTGGCGGGAAGTGAAAATGTGCAGACTGCCGCTGGAGCCGCTGCTGGCCATCGGCACTGTGGTTTTTGGGGGACTGGGATCACTGGTCTTTAAACTGGCCGTCTATACGGCAAGCGGCAGTATGGGAGAACTGCTGGATCATTATATGGTTTTTGAACTTGCATATATAACAAAGGCCCTGATCAATATTGTCTGCCTGACCGCATTCTTTTTCTGCGGCTGGTATCTGGGTATCTGTGCCAGGGCAGTGCGGGATCTTGGCATAAAGGAATATATAAAGCAGAGATGTATTTTTTACAGGATATTCCCCTTTGTCAAGGGAAAAGCGCTGGCTTTTTATGACGAGGTCTGCCACTTTGATGTGACCAGGGATGCCAATAAGATCATATGGAAGATCGTGCTGCTTAACGCCCTGATCCTGTTTGTGATCAGCTGTTTCTGGGTGACGGGGTTTCCCCTTACATTGGTCTATTCCCTGGTTCTGTATGTCATTCTGCGGAATTACATCAGCAAGCTGCAGAAGAAGTACGGGCAGCTGCTTCATGCCACCAATGAGATCGCGGAGGGCAACCTAAATGTGAAGATTACGGAAGACCTGGGAGTATTCGAACCCTTCAAGCCTCAGATCCTCCGCATCCAGAACGGGTTTAAGAGCGCGGTGGAGGAGGAGACCAAGAGCCAGCGCATGAAAGCAGAACTGATCACCAATGTGTCCCACGACCTGAAGACCCCGCTGACGGCAATCATCACCTATATTAACCTGTTGAAGGAGGAGAACATTACGGAGAAACAGCGAAGGGAGTATCTGGATACCCTGGAGCGGAAATCCCTGCGCCTCAAGGTCCTGATCGAGGATCTGTTTGAGGTCAGCAAAGCCAATTCCCAAACGGTTACGTTAAATATTATGGATGTGGATATTATGAATCTGGTAAAACAGGTCACCTTTGAAATGTCGGATAAACTGGAGGCTTCCGGTCTGGATGTCCGGATGAACCTCACTGACGAGAAGGTTATCCTGCCTTTGGACAGCCAGAAGACTTACCGGATTTATGAGAACCTGTTGGGCAATGTCGCAAAGTATGCATTGCCCGGTACGAGGGTTTATATCAATGGGTTCCGCATTGACGATACGGTGATCATCACCATGAAAAACATCTCCGCCCAGGAAATCACAGTGGATACTTCGGAACTGACGGAACGCTTCGTCAGGGGCGATGCGTCAAGGAATACGGAAGGGTCAGGATTGGGTCTTGCCATTGCGAAAGGGTTTATGGAGTTACAGGGCGGGGAACTTTCCCTGGAGGTGGACGGGGATCTGTTCAAGGCTGTTACCACTTGGCATGTAACTTAAATTTTTATTTGACAATTCTGCGGACAGACGATACAATACCTTTAGATATGGTAAAGGCAGTGACAGGAAGCAGTAGGAGTGTACCCCGTTACAGAGAGCCGCCGGCTGGTGTGAGGCGGTCTGGGAAGCTTTGAACTCGTCCTTGAGCTCCGGGGGTAAAAGCGGCAGCATATAGCCTCCGGCGGTTATTCCCGTTACAGAATCCGAGTGCAGGAGTATTCCTGAATGAGAGTGGTACCGCGGAGGATTTGATGTCCTTTCGTCTCTTTATGAACTATTTGAGGCGGAAGGATTTTCTTTTGCCCGGTGATATCATTCCCTTATGACTTTCGCTCACAGGCTTGTGTCCGCGCTGTTTCAAAAGCCTGCAGGTATCGGAGCGTATTCGCCAGACAAAAACAGCGCAGAAATGAGGAAATGATGGAAAAAGTGTACAATCCCAGAGAGATTGAAAAGAAATGGCAGACCTATTGGGCCGAGCATGAGACCTTTAAGACGGATGTGTGGGATTTCAGCAAGCCCAAATACTATGCGTTGGACATGTTCCCTTACCCTTCGGGGGTAGGGCTGCACGCGGGGCATCCGGAAGGTTATACCGCCACAGACATTATGTCCCGGATGAAGCGTATGCAGGGCTACAACGTGCTGCATCCCATGGGCTATGATTCCTTCGGGCTGCCCGCTGAGCAGTATGCGGTGAGCACGGGTAATCATCCCAACGGTTTCACGCAGGAAAATATTGAGACCTTTTCCAACCAGCTGAAGGAGCTCGGCTTTGACTATGACTGGTCGAAAATGATTGCCACCAGTGATCCGTCCTTCTACAAGTGGACCCAGTGGATCTTTAAGCAGCTCTATCTGGACGGCTACGCCAAGTATATCGATATGCCTGTAAACTGGTGCGAAGAGCTGGGAACAGTGCTGTCCAATGACGAGGTCATCGACGGCAAATCCGAGCGGGGAGGCTATCCCGTGGTACGCAAGAATATGAAGCAGTGGGTCATCAACCAGCCGGCCTTTGCGGAAAAGCTCCTGGAGGGACTGGAGGAGATCGACTGGCCCGAGTCCACCAAGGATATCCAGAGACACTGGATCGGCAGGTCGGAAGGCGTGGAGGTGGATTTCCAGATCGTGGGTGGCGGAAGCTTTTCCATCTATACCACCTGTATCGAGACCATTTACGGTATTACCTTCATGGTGCTGGCGCCGGACGGGCAGATTGTGAAGGACATCATGCCCCGGGTGGAAAATAAAGAAGAGGTGCAGGCCTATATTGACGAAACCCTGAAGAAAAACGATATGGACAGAACGGAACTGAATAAGACCAAGTCCGGCTGTGTGCTGCAGGGGCTTTACGCGGTGAATCCGGTGAACGGAAAGGAAGTCCCACTCTACATCGGCGATTTCGTGCTTGCCAATTACGGGACAGGTGCGGTAATGGCGGTTCCTTCCCATGACCAGCGTGACTTTGAGTATGCCGTTGTCCATAACATTCCCATGATCCAGGTCATCGGGGGCGGGGATGTGAGCGAGAAGGCTTTTGAAAAGGGAGAGTACCTTGGCAAGGGCTGTAAGCTGATGAATTCCGAAGAATTTAATGGACTGACCGTGGAGGAAGCCAAGGAAGCCATCACCCACAAGCTGGTGAAGCAGGGCGTTGCGCGTAAGACTGTGAACTATCATTTCCGGGAGTGGATCTTTGCAAGGCAGCGCTACTGGGGTGAGCCTGTCCCTGTGGTTCACAGGGAAAACGGCGAGATCTATGTGCTGCCCGACGAGGAGCTGCCCCTGATCCTGCCGGAACTGGAGGACTATAAGGGCAAGAACGGCAAGGCGCCTCTGGAAAATGCCGGGGAATGGAAAGTCTATGACAAAAATGGCGTAAAAGGCGTCAGGGAGACATCCACCATGCCCGGAAGCGCCGGCTCCAGCTGGTATTATATGCGCTATATCGATCCCGACAACCAGGAGGAATTTGCAAACCAGGAACTACTGAAACACTGGCTGCCGGTTGATCTGTATATCGGCGGGCCGGAGCATGCCGTGGGACACCTGATGTACTCCAGGATCTGGAACCGTTATCTCTATGACAAGGGCTTGTCCCCTGTGAAGGAACCCTTCCAAAAGCTGGTGCACCAGGGCATGATCCTTGGGGCAAACGGTATTAAGATGGGGAAGAGATATCCCGAGTATGTGGTGAACCCCAGTGACATCGTCCGGGATTTCGGCGCCGATACCCTGCGTCTCTACGAAATGTTCATGGGTCCCCTGGAGGTGTCAAAGCCCTGGAGCCAGCAGGGCGTAGAGGGAGCAAGGAGGTTTATCAACCGTGTATGGGCGTACTTTACCAACGCGGATAACCTTACCAGAGACCAGGACGACACGCTGAAAAAGGTTTACCATCAGACCGTCAAAAAGGTCACCGGTGACTTTGAGCAGCTTGGCTTTAACACTGCCATCAGCCAGCTGATGATCTTTATGAACGCGGCGTACAAGGCCGGGAAATGCCCTGTGGAATATGCGGAAGGTTTCGTCAAGATGTTCTCCTGTATCTGCCCTCACGCAGGTGAGGAACTCTGGCAGATCATGGGCCATCAGGATACCATCGCCTTTGAGCCATGGCCGGTGTACGACGAGGAGGCTGTGAAGGAGGATACCGTGGTCATTGGCGTCCAGGTAAACGGCAAGGTCAGGGGCAAGGTGGAACTGGCCGTGGACGAGGAGAACGATTCCGCCATCGCCAAGGCAAAGGAGATCGAGACCGTCAAGGCGGCAATCGAAGGCAAGACGGTGGTGAAAGAGATTTATGTCAAGGGCAAGATCGTGAATATTGTGGTGAAATAATAACGATAATTCTGGACGGAAAAGATGGATTAGGGAAGCGTTTGCAGCAGTGCTTCCCTTTCGTCGATTTAAGGCGGTATTCCCCAAAGGGGGTATGACAAATTGCCAAAGCAGTTGTGCCCCCGTTGTGCCAGATGATCTGCCCGTCCCGCACCGTACCAACGTTAATTGACCGTGCGGATGACACGGAGGCGGTAAAGGCAATGATGGAGTATGCCCGCAGGAATTTTGGCGCAAAACAGTTTATCGCAAGCCATGCCGAACCGAACACTGCTTCAGGGAATGTCATGAAAAAGTGCGGGCTGCATTTTACGGGATACGGGGAGTTCCAGAAGCTTGACGGAAGCTGCAAAATGCGTTCCATGGTGTACGAGGGGATGTTTTAACATATTTAAGAATATTTTGTGCCTTATTTATAAATGACATTATATAGCTGTAGCTCCGAGCATTCTCGAAAGAAACAGCGATTGTTTTGTACAGCAAAAGGAGATAATTATGGAAACGGAGTTGAATCATGTTGAATCGCATTATCATGGATATATCAAATTATATATTTGTCTCTGATGATCCCCGAAAGGCGGATGCCATATTTCTGCCCGGCGGCTCCCATCCCGGGCCGCCCGAGTATGCTGCCTGGCTGTACCGGGAAGGCTATGTACAATGGCTCGTTCCGTCCGGCGGAGTAAGCGTAAAGCGTGACAAGTGGCCGGGTGTGCGGGTCAAGTCGGAAATATATGACGGCGATTATAAATCGGACTGTGAGTTTTTTACGGATGTACTTTTAAAAAGCGGTGTGCCTGCATCGGCAATCGTCGGTGAAGACCAGTCGGGATACACCCGTGACAATGCGTTCTTCTCAAGAAAGGTCATTGAAGAAAGAGGCCTTGTGATCAAGAGCGCGATCATTGTCTGCAAGGCGTTCCATGCCCGGAGATGCCTTATGCTATACCAGATGGCGTTTCCTGAGACAGAAATCAGGGTCTGCCCTGTGCACTGCTACAATATCACAAAAGATAACTGGTATCAGACCGAAACCGGAATTGACCGTGTACTGGGTGAACTGGCCCGCAGCGGGAACCAGTTCGTGGGAGATATCAAAGAATATCTGCGTCAGCAATAATGAAATTCCTTACAACAAGCTACGGGGTACTTGGTCATTATTTTTTTACAATCAAAAATCAATTCATTCGGATTTAGAGGAGGTAAGACATTTGGATATCAGCAGCTATGAAAAGTATATTTCGAAAGAAACCATGATGGGACCAAACAGTGTCAGGATTTTAGAGGAATTATTGGGCAGGCATCCTTTGCGGTTTACCGCTGATGACCTGATTCTGGATCTGGGATGCGGAACAGGATTAACGAGCCTTGTCATTGCGAAAGAGACAGGAGCGAAGGTGTATGCGGACGATCTGTGGGTGAGTGCGGAAGAGAATGGGCAGCGTTTTGCCCAATGGGGAGTTGGCGGGCAGGTAATGCCAATTTGCGAAGATGCGAATAACCTCCACTTCGAAAAAGAGCAATTTAACGCGCTGATTAGTATCGACTCATATCATTACTTTGCAGGCCGCGAGGGATTCTTCCAGGAGAAGATCCTGCCGTTTGTGAAAGACGGCGGCGTGGTTTTGATTGGCATTCCCGGTCTGAAGGATGAGTATACGGGACGTGCCGAAGAACTTCTTACGGATTGGCTTGGCGATGATGCCTATCTGTTCAAAAGTCCAACACGTTGGAAAGAACTCATTGGCAGACACGAAAGAATGGAATCTGTACAGACATGGGAAATGGATTGCTTTGGGAAGGCGTGGAGTGAGTGGTTCGCAACAAATCACAAGTTTGCCTGCGATGACAGGCAGTATTTTGAAACAATTATTAAACCATATACCTGTTTTGTGGGTATTGATGTTACACTGAAAAGTTAGGTTTACAGTCTGGAAGCAGAACAGGAGACGGACATATGATAAAATTAAGTGAAGAAGCCGAGAAGATAATGAAAGAGCGTTTTGGGAAGGATACGGTCATTGCACTGGCAACGCTGGAAAATGAAATACCTTATGTGCGGTATGTAAATGCCTATTATGAGAATGGCGCGTTTTATATTATTACATACGCACTTTCCAATAAAATGAAACAACTGCAAAACAATCCAAACGCAGCAATCGCGGGCGACTGGTTTACGGCACATGGGAAGGGTATTAATTTAGGCTATTTTGGAAAGAAAGAAAACCATGGGATTGCAGAGAAGCTGAAAACTGCGTTTTCCGAATGGATTGATAACGGACATACTGACTTTGAGGATGAAAACACGGTCATTTTATGTGTGGAACTGACAGGCGGACTGTTACTTTCACATGGAACCAGGTACAAGTTTTAGAATATGATTTTTCCTGAAACGCTTTGATGTCGCAATCACGAAACGCAGCTCTTTGGCATCAAAGGAGAATGAGTTAAATGGAAGAATACTTGAAACCTCATAGGGATTTAGAAGTTTGGATTGATATGGTATTTTCCAAACCGTAAAATATCAGGAGGACGACATGGACGAACTGTGCAGGATGACGGCTATTGAACTGAGAAACGAAATCTGGAAAAGAAATATCGGTATTGAAGAATTAACGCGTTTTTATCTCAATCGGATCGAAAAGTATGACCCGGCATTGAATACGGTAGCTGAGATGAATGAATCCGCCATCAAACAGGCTGCAGAACTGGACTCCAGGAAGACCGGGCGGGACGCCGTGCTGTACGGGCTTCCTCTGCTGGTAAAGGATAACATTGATGTGGCCGGACTTCACACAACGGCGGGAAGCATGGCCCTGTCCGATCATCTGGCAGGGACCAATGCGGCGGTTGTGGAAAATATCATACATAACGGCGGCATTATTTTGGGCAAGACCAACATGACCGAATTCGCCAATTTCACGGCGAAGGGTATGCCAAACGGCTATAGCTCCAGGGGCGGTTTTGTAAAAAATGCATATGACCATGACAAGGATCCTGGAGGGTCGAGCACGGGCTCGGCGGTAGCTGTTTCCGCCGGATTCTGTGCCATGGCGGTGGGGACTGACACGTCCTTTTCCATTGTGGCCTGTGCCACGGAAAACGGGATAGCGGGTTTAAAGCCCCGTCACGGTTCCCTTTCCTCAAAGGGAATTATTCCGATATCCGGCACGCTGGATTCCGCAGGGGCGTTGGGCAGAAACCTTTCGGATGCAATTTTGTTATATGGCGGCATGTCGGAGAAATCCTTTGCTCCTGTCCATCCGATCCCCGCAAAAGAATTAAGGCTTGGTATCAATCTGTACAACAGGGAGAAGGTGTCGGATGCGCAATCCCGCAGATTCGAGGGACTCTTTGATTCCCTCCGCAGCGGCGGGGCAAAGCTCTTTGAAGTGTCACAGCCTTATTCTCCCCACCAATACCATATTATGCTATGTGAATTTAAGCGGGATCTGGAAAATTATCTTTCGCATTCCTCCGCAAAGAGGAAAACCCTGGACGATATCGTTGCATGTTACGAGGACGACCCGCAGGCAATGATGCGATATGGGATCTCCACATTGCGGGAAGCCGCCGGGAAAAGCACGGAGGATGTGATTTACAAGGAGGCAATGGCGGAGCGCTCCAGGATGCGCAGCCAGGTCATAAGGGAACTGGAAAAATTTGACGCCTGCATCATGACCGGCCCCACAAATATCATGCATTTCACTGGGCTGCCGTCGCTTGCGCTGAAATGGTACACGGGGGAGGATGGAATACCGAGGGGAATCATTCTTTACGGCGCAGATGAGCGCAGGCTTCTGTCTGCCGCACTTACAGTGGAAACCTATTGCGAGCCTTTTTCCCCGCCGGAATTATAGGTATGATCCGAAACAAACATTTGAACAATGCTTCCATCTGTGCTATGATAGGTCAGTAGGAAATTAAAGGAAAGGTTTGGTTATGCGTTATGGGAATGACAATGACACAAAAGATTCTTGCGGCGGCTGCGGGACTGGAAAAGGTGGAAGCGGGTCAGCTGATCGAGGCGAATCTTGATCTGGTACTGGGGAATGATATCACAAGCCCAGTGGCCATCAAGGAGATGGATAAGTTCACCACAAAGGGCGTGTTTGACAAGGATAAGATCGCACTGGTGCCCGATCATTTCGTGCCCAACAAGGATATTAAGTCTGCGGAGCACTGCAAATGCGTGAGGGAATTTGCACGCAGGAATGAGATCACTAATTATTTTGAAGTGGGGGAAATGGGGATCGAGCACGCCCTGCTTCCCGAGAAAGGACTGACGGTGGCGGGGGATGTGATCATCGGGGCGGATTCCCATACCTGTACCTACGGCGCCCTGGGGGCATTTTCCACCGGTGTAGGAAGCACCGATATGGCGGCGGGAATGGCAACCGGAAAGGCTTGGTTCAAGGTACCCTCTGCGATCAGGTTTACGCTTACGGGAAAGCTCTCCAAATGGGTCAGCGGCAAGGATGTGATCTTACATATCATCGGCATGATCGGTGTGGACGGCGCGTTGTATAAGTCCATGGAGTTTGTGGGGGACGGGATTGCGAACCTGTCCATGGACGACCGCTTCACCATTGCCAACATGGCCATTGAGGCAGGCGGAAAGAACGGCATTTTCCCCGTTGACAGTCTGGCGGAGGATTACATGAAGGAGCACTCCCGGAGATCTTATAAGATTTTCGAGGCGGACGCGGACGCGATGTATGACGCGGAATATACCATCGACCTCTCTGCGCTGCGCCCTACGGTTGCTTTTCCCCATCTGCCGGAGAACACGCATACCATTGATGAGATTAAGGGAATGGACAAAATTGCCGTTGACCAGGTGGTGATCGGTTCCTGTACCAACGGACGGCTGGATGACCTGTGCATTGCGGCGGAGGTTTTGAAAGGCAGGCATGTGGCAAAGGGTATGCGGTGTATCGTGATCCCCGCCACACAGGCAATCTATATGCAGGCCATGGAAGAAGGGCTGTTAAAGACATTTATTGAGGCCGGAGCCATCGTGAGCACCCCTACCTGCGGTCCCTGCCTGGGCGGTTATATGGGAATCCTGGCGGAGGGAGAGCGCTGTGTCTCCACCACCAACCGCAACTTTGTAGGACGCATGGGACATGTGAAATCCGAGATTTACCTGGCAAGCCCCGCGGTAGCGGCAGCCAGCGCGGTCACAGGTGAAATTTCCAGTCCGGAAGAGTTGGAGGGATAGGCCCTAAGTCCATACTGTGATTATGAAGCAGTCATGGCAAAACAGAAACAGCGCTCAGAAAGGCATGTGCATACCCCCTCTGACAGCGCGGAAATGAGGATTAATATGAACGCAAAAGGAACAGTTTTCAAATACGGTGACAATGTGGACACGGACGTCATTATTCCTGCAAGATACCTAAATTCTTCCGACCCGGCGGAACTTGCGGTGCACTGCATGGAGGATATTGACACGGAGTTTGTAAAGAAGGTGCAGAAGGGTGATATTATTGTAGCCGAGAAGAATTTCGGCTGCGGCTCCTCCAGGGAGCACGCGCCCATAGCCATCAAGGCGGCTGGCGTCAGCTGCGTGATTGCAGAGACCTTCGCCAGGATCTTTTACAGGAATGCCATTAACATCGGGCTTCCCATTATTGAATGCCCTGAGGCAAGCAGGGGGATTGAAGCGGGAGACCAGGTGGAAGTAAATTTTGACACTGGAGTGATTACCAATGTGACAAAGGGAACCACTTTCAAAGGTCAGGCATTTCCGGAATTTATGCAGAAGATCATTGCTTCTGAGGGACTGATCAATTACATCAACAGTAAATAATCAGGATAGCTGTTATCATCTGAAATCTGTGCCCCGCTGAAAACAGCGGGGTATTTGACTGGGAAATGGAAGAACGCCATTCGGAGGCGATTTGGCTGAGGGATGGAAGAATGCTATTCGGAGGCAATTTGACTGAGAGATGAATGCTGTTCGGAAGCATTGTGTGTACATATGAAGTGCAGAAATGAGGATTCCTATGGCAGAAAGTAATGCAAAGAAATATGAGATCGATATGTGTAACGGACCTTTATTGGGAAAAATAATGGTATTTTACGTTCCGCTGATGCTTTCCGGCGTATTGCAGCTTTTATTCAACGCGGCGGATATCGCCGTGGTAGGGCGTTTCGCGGGAAATGAATCCTTGGCAGCGGTAGGATCCACCGGTTCGCTGACGAACCTGATCGTCAATTTGTTTATGGGATTGTCGGTGGGAGCCAATGTGCTGGTGGCCAGATATTACGGTGCGGGGCAGATGAAGGATTTGAAGGAGATGGTGCAGACGGCGGTGGCAACGGCGGCAGTCAGCGGTGTTGTGCTGATATTTGTGGGTTTTTTTGTGGCAAAGCCTGCGCTTGCCCTGATGGCGACTCCCGCCGACGTGATCGATCATTCCGTGCTTTATATGCGCATCTATTTTGCCGGAATGCCTTTTATGATGGCATACAATTTCGGAAGTGCCGTCCTGCGTGCCGTGGGAGATACCAGAAGACCCCTGTATTACCTGATGGTCGCGGGAGTGGTCAATGTGGCGCTGAATCTGATTTTTGTCATTTGTTTTTCCATGGGAGTGGCGGGCGTGGCTACGGCAACCGTGATCTCACAGGCCATATCCGCAGTGCTGGTGATCCGGTGCCTGATCCGGACGGAGGGCGTCTACAGACTGGAATTAAAGGGAATCAGGATCATGCCGGACAAGCTGCTTCGCATGATCCAGATCGGGATTCCCGCAGGACTCCAGGGCTCGTTATTTTCCATTTCAAACGTGCTGATCCAGTCTTCGGTGAACAGCTTCGGATCCATTGCCATGGCGGGCAACACCGCGGGCAGCAATATAGAGGGATTTGTCTATACTTCCATGAATGCCTTCCACCAGTCGGCAATCAGCTTCGCAGGGCAGAATTATGGCGCCATGAAATATAAAAGGGTGGGGAAAGTGCTTCTCATCTGTGAGGCTCTGGTGATCCTTGTGGGACTTGTGATGGGCAACCTGGCGTATTTGTTTGCGGGAAATATCCTGAAGATCTACTCAACGGACCCGGAGGTGATCTCCTATGGCATCCTGCGCATGCGCTATATCTGTGTGACTTATTTCCTGTGTGGTATGATGGATGTCATTGTGGGAGTCTTAAGGGGCATCGGCTGTTCCATCATGCCCATGCTGGTATCCCTGACGGGAGCATGCCTGTTCAGGGTGGTCTGGATCTATACCATATTCCGGCAGGTAAGGACGCTGCCCTGCCTGTATATTTCCTATCCCATCAGCTGGATACTGACGTTTCTGGTGCATCTGATCTGTTTTACAATTGTGTATCGGAAGCTGCTGCGCAGTGGCGTTTCAAAAGAAGCGGCAGTGTAACAGTTCAGCGATACGGCACCGCGAAGTCAAAATTGCTTCCTTGTGCAATTTTGCGAGACTTGCCGTACAGCAAAATGCGGAAAATACTTGAAACATATGTTCGGATATGATATGCTGTAAAAGGGATGGGGAAGTATACATTGCATAGCCATAGCTTTGAACAATAGTGTTCTCAACAGTTATGAATAACAAGCATAAGAAGTAAGGAACAGGGATTTGTATGATAGCATATGTAAACGGTATCGTAGAAGATATCACAGGGGATAATGTTGTGATAGATGTAGGCGGGATCGGTTATAATGTCAAGATTTCCGCTGATACAGCAGCCAGGCTTCCGGGAACGGGGGAGCCGGTGAAGCTGTATACTTATACAAGTGTCAGGGAGGATGCCTTTTTGCTGTATGGATTCCTGACGCGGAGCGACCTGGAGATATTTAAGAAACTGATCACTGTGAACGGGATCGGCCCCAAAGGAGGCCTGTCCATTCTGTCTGTCATGGATGCGGATGATCTGCGATTTGCCATTATGTCCGGCGACAGCAAGGCGATCTCCAAAGCCCCCGGGATCGGCCCGAAGACGGCCCAGCGAGTGATCCTTGACCTGAAGGATAAAATCGAAATTGACGATACCATGATCAGTAAAGAGATGGACAGTTATGGTGCCAATCCCATGGCGGCGGACAGCGCCCAGAAGCAGGAGGCGGTGGCGGCTCTGGTATCCCTGGGCTACGGACAGGCGGAAAGTCTGAAGGCGGTGAATTCCATAGAGGGGATTGAGGAAATGGACTCCGGCGAGGTATTGAAAGCCGCATTAAAGAAGATGTTTTGAGAAGTATAATAATTTCTACTTGTGCGGTTGCAATCGCACAGTTGGAAAAATTTTGAAATAAAGGACAGATCATATGCCCAGGAGAATGATTGAGACGAATATCACAGAGGAAGACAGCAGGATTGAAGGTTCCCTGCGGCCACAGATACTGGATGATTACATTGGTCAATCCAAGATCAAGGAAAACCTGAAGATCTACATTGAGGCGGCAAAGCAGAGGGGGGATGCTTTGGATCATGTGCTCTTTTACGGGCCTCCCGGCCTGGGAAAGACGACCCTGGCTTCCATTATAGCCAATGAGATGGGTGTTCATATCAAGATCACCAGTGGTCCCGCTATTGAAAAGCCGGGTGAAATGGCGGCGGTCCTGAATAATCTGGAGGAGGGGGATCTGCTGTTTGTGGATGAAATACACAGGCTCAACCGGCAGGTGGAGGAGGTATTGTATCCTGCCATGGAGGATTACTGTATCGACATTATGATCGGCAAGGGGTCTTCCGCGCGGAGCGTGCGGCTGGATCTGCCCAGGTTTACCCTGGTGGGGGCTACCACAAGGGCGGGGCTTCTGACCGCCCCCTTGAGGGACCGGTTCGGCATGATCCATCACCTGGAATTTTACACGGTGGAGGAACTGCAGCAGATCATCATGCATTCCGCCAGGGTGCTGGAGGTGGAGGTGGAACCCAGGGGAGCCATGGAGATGGCTCGCAGGAGCCGCGGAACCCCCAGGCTGGCCAACAGGATCCTGAAACGGGTCAGGGATTTCGCCCAGGTAAAATATGACGGCATCATAACGGAAGATGTTGCCAGGACAGCGCTGGATCTGATGGATGTGGACAGGCTGGGACTGGATCACATTGACCGGAACATGCTGATCACCATGATCGAAAAATTTGACGGAGGCCCCGTAGGGCTTGACACGCTGGCGGCAGCGATCGGAGAGGACGCGGGAACCATTGAGGATGTCTATGAACCTTATCTGATCAAAAACGGATTCCTGAACCGCACTCCGAGAGGCAGGGTAGTGACAGATCTTGCCTACCGGCATCTTGTCATGGAACGCTGAATGAATTCTTTGAAAGGATATCTGAAAGTATGAAACTTTTTTTCCCGAAGCTGCGGATATGGATGATTATTTGCCTGCAACTCCTGATCCTGGGAATCTGTGCGATTGTAATGTTTGTTCACGGAAGCAGGACGGTAAGCTATGATATTCCGCTGGAGTACTCCCTGGATGAAACGATGGGCGCGGATTTTTACGAATTGATTCCGGCGGAAGAGGTTTTTCTGCCCAAAGGACATTACCGCTGCCGGCTTTCCTATTCCGGAGGTTCTGAAGAAAGTCATCTGTTGCCTGGTTTTTCTGACGCAGACAGTTTTTGTGATATCCAGGCACACATTTTCCTGCGGGAAGGACTGACGGCGGGAGAGGACGAGTTCTGGCTGGATGGGGATATGGCGCCCGGTTTCTTTGTCGCGTACAGCGGCCTCGGACAGGTTACCCTTGAATGTCTGTATATAGAACAGACCCTGGCGCCTGACAGGATGAGGATGTTTGTGCTGGCCGTCCTGTTTCTGGCGATGGACATCCTCTGCTTTCTGGCGAAGAAGAAAGCCCTTTTTGGAAGCGTTCAGAATAAGGCCATGGCCGCCGGTCTGCTGTTGTTGATCCTGCTCACGTCCTATCCGCTTACGCTCGGCTATCCTATTTCGGGGGATGACATGGATTTTCATATGGGACGGATAGAGGGAATGGCGGAGTCTTTCAGGGAAGGACAGATTCCCCAAAGACTGAACCCCGTGTTCTTTGAAGGCTACGGTTATGCGAATCCGGTCTTCTATGGGGAATTGTTCCTTGTATTCCCGGCAGTCATGCGCCTGATCGGTTTCAGGCTGACTACCTGCTATATGGTATATACTTTTCTGATCAATGCACTTACCTGCCTGCTGGCTTGTTATTGTTTCAGCAAGATATCAGGCAAAAAGGAGATCGGGCTGGCTGTATCCTGTCTCTACTGTCTTGCCCCGTATCGGCTGATGGATGTGTATTGCCGTTCCGCCGCCGGGGAATACACGGCAATGGCTTTCCTGCCCCTGGTATTTTTGGGGATGTACCGGATCTATGCCTGGGATACGGATACGCCTGAGTATAAACGCAGCTTTCTGCCGCTGCTGGCAGGCTTGTCGGGAATTATGCAGAGCCATACGCTGACAGGTGAAATGACGGCGGCGTTTGTCCTTCTGACCGGTGTCGTCTTCTGTAAAAGGACCTTTCAAAAAAAGAGATTCCTGGAATTGCTGAAAGCTGCGGTTGGAACGATCCTGGTAAATGCATGGTTCTTAGTGCCTTTTGTGGACCTGTCCTTGACAGTCCCTGTCAAAAGCCTGCAAGCGGCTCATTTCCGGTCAATCCAGGATCACGGGGCTTTCTGGGCACAGATCATAGGGCTCTTTGTGCCCGCTTCGCGGAACACGGCTCTTCCAAATCAGGGGGTCGTGGGAGAAATGCCTTTTACGGTGGGAACGTCACTGCTAGCCGGCCAATTCCTGTGTGTGTTTATGTTATCCGCCGTAAAGCAGCTGGCAGGAAAAAGCAGTGCGGCGGACGGACTGGGGGGGATAGCGCCTACGTCTCTTAAAAGCCGTAGGTCAGTGTGTGGTATATTTGCCCTGATTATGGCTTTCCTGGCGTCCCTGATGTCAACGGTACACTTCCCCTGGGACGGGATTGCCAGAAGGATACCTGCACTTGCCCTGCCCATTACGTCCTTACAGTATCCATGGCGTCTGTTGACCATGGCTGTTTTGTTTGCGTCGGCAGCTACGGGGATCGGTCTGGCCTTGTTGAAGGAACACCTGGGAAAATATTATATTTCTGTATTGACAGCCCTGATTTCCATTGCGGTGATCGGTGGTATGTATGTCATGCAGTCTCCCATGCAGACCAATTTCCCTTACACGTCAAATAATATGAAGAAGGTTGACAGTTGTGTGTCAGGGGGATATGAAGAATACCTTCCTGTGGAATCCGAAGGCTCTTTTATCCACACACATCTGGGAATGGAGGTCATGGGAGGGGTAAAGGTTCTGGATTATCAAAAGAAAGGCTGTACGGTCTGGCTGGATGTGGATGCCGCAGAGGGACAGGGAAATGTGATCCTGCCGCTGCTGGCATATAAGGGCTACCGCTGTGAACTGATGGAGGAAGGAAATTCCGGACAGGCGGCGGGAACAGGGGCAGATCAGGAATTATTGGGAAGCTGGGAAGACGGAAGGATTACGCTCAGCCTGGAGAAAGGATTTAAGGGCAGGCTGAAGGTTTTCTTCAGAGAGCCGGTTCTTTGGAGGCTGGCGGAGATTATTTCTCTGGCGGGCATGATCCTGTTATATGTTTATCTTCGCGGGGGTTTGACCGTCGGAAGGAAATGCCATCAAAAAGGAAGACAATAGATCAGTAGGGAGGTATAAAGAATGCTTGAAAATTTTATCACGGGTAAAAAGACGCTTTTTGCGGACGGCGTCCATACGGAGTTACGGGTCCAGGAGAACCGCAGCAGACGTATCATGCTGGTACAGGGCAACCTGACGGCCAACAGCCGCTCCGAGATTTCGGGAGTTTCCGCGAGGGTTTACCGAAACGGAGTATATGGTTTTTCCTCTATGGCGGAATGTTCTTCCTCAGCGGCGGAGACCGTCCTGAAAGCCGCGGAGGAAAACGCCCTGTTTATGGACAGACATATCCAGAAGGGTAAGGGAGCTTTCCCGGCCGCGCCTACAGGACAGATCCCTGCAGGCAGGGTGATTGTGGATACGGAACAGAAGAGATACCTTGCGTTCTGCAAGGAACTGGATGCCTACATCGCCAGGACCTATCCGGAACTGTCCAGCCGCGCTGTCGTGTTATCCGCGGATTCCATGGAAAAAAGGATATGCACTTCCGACGGCTATGACGGACATACCGTATCCCCGCGGATCCATATTTATTTTGTCCTGAATACACAGACATCTTCGGGAGAGCCTGTTGAACTGACAGCCCCGGTGGGCGGCTTCGGCAACTTTGAGGATGTTTTTTCCGATCCGGCGCTTTTGTATCCGGAGATAGACGGTTTATATGAGGATCTGATGCACAAGCGGGAGGGAGTACATGCGGATGCCGGCTACAGGACGGTGATCCTGGGCGGATTCTTATCCGGAATGCTGGCACATGAGGCGGTAGGGCATACGGTGGAGGCGGATCTGGTGCAGAGCGGTTCCGTGGCGGGTCCCAACCTGGGCAAACGTGTGGGCTCTGAACTGGTGAACCTTGTGGACTTTGCCCATACAGCTTTCGGTAAGCCTGCGCCCCTTCCTGTTTACCTGGATGATGAGGGAACGCCTGCGGAGGACGCGGTGCTGATCCGGGATGGGATCCTGACAGGATACCTGAACAGCCGGGAAAGCGCACAGCATTTCGGCATGAAACCCCAGGGCTGTGCCCGGGCATGGGATTTTTCTGACGAACCCCTCATCCGCATGAGGAATACTACCGTGCTGCCCGGGAAAGATAAGCTGGAGGACATCATTGCATCGGTGGAGGATGGTTATTACCTGACCAATACAAACAACGGTCAGGCGGATCTCACAGGCGAGTTCATGTTCGGCGTCACCATGGGATATGAGGTCAAAAAGGGAAAGCTTGCACGTCCGATCCTTGACACTACGATCTCCGGAGATCGGAAGAGCGTCGTGGAGGGAAAGAGTGTTCGGGTGGGGGGTGGTCGGGGGGGGGGGCGGGGGCGTGGGGGGGGGGGGGGGGGGGGGGGGGGGG
>CANDMD010000058.1 GCA_947385725.1 uncultured Lachnospiraceae bacterium
TTCAGGGGTGTTAATCCTGACGCGTTTGACGGCAGGGGCAACTACGCTCTCGGTATCAAGGAGCAGTTCATCTTCCCTGAGATCGAATATGACAAGATCGATAAGACCAGAGGTATGGATGTTATTTTCGTAACCACTGCAAAGACCGATGAAGAAGCACGCGAGCTGTTGACCCTGTTCAATATGCCTTTCGCAAAGCAGCAATAAGGAGGTAAATTCTCATGGCTAAGACATCAATGAAGATTAAACAGCAGCGCAAGCCCAAATTTTCCACACAGGCTTATACACGCTGCAAGATTTGCGGCCGTCCCCACGCGGTTTTGAAGAAATACGGAATTTGCAGAGTTTGCTTCCGTGAACTGGCATACAAGGGTCAGATTCCCGGCGTAAAGAAAGCAAGTTGGTAGGAAGGAGGAAATAGACAATGACAATGAGCGATCCTATTGCAGATATGCTTACAAGAATCCGTAATGCGAACACTGCAAAACACGATACAGTTGATGTTCCTGCTTCTAAAATGAAGCTGGCAATCGCAGACATCCTTTTAGAAGAGGGTTATATAAGGAAATATGATATCATTGAGGAAGGCAGCTTCAAGACCATTCACATCACCTTAAAGTATGGCGCTGATAAGAATGAGAAGATCATTTCCGGTATCAAGAGAATTTCCAAACCCGGCCTTCGTTCCTACGTGGGCAAGGATGACCTGCCCAAGGTGCTTGGCGGTCTGGGTATTGCCATTATTTCCACCAACCAGGGTGTGATCACCGACAAGAAGGCAAGAGAGCTCCAGGTAGGCGGCGAAGTATTGGCTTTCGTCTGGTAATAAGGTCTTGTAGACAAGACCTGACAAAAAGATTTTCTAAGGCAACAAAGTATTTTGCCTAATAAAATCTAAGTTTCGTCCAGAAGAATTGCGGAGCGATTCTTCCGGCTGAAGTAAATGTAACAGTTTAAACACAAATAGGAGGTACGGGCATGTCACGTATAGGTAGAATGCCAATCGCGGTTCCCGCAGGCGTTACTGTGGAAATTGCAGAAAATAACAAGGTGACCGTTAAGGGACCCAAGGGTACACTTGAGAGAGTATTACCCGCTGAAATGGAAATTAAGTTAGAGGGCGCGGAAGTACTGGTTACCAGGCCAAACGACCTGAAGAAGATGAAATCCCTTCACGGTCTGACCAGAACCCTCATCCATAACATGGTAGTAGGTGTTACCGAGGGCTTCCAGAAGAAACTGGAGGTAAACGGTGTCGGTTACAGAGCGGCAAAGAGCGGTAAGAAGCTGACCCTGAACCTGGGCTATTCCCATCCCGTCGAGATGGAGGATCCTGAGGGCATTGAGAGCGTTGTGGAAGGACAGAACGTGATCATTGTAAAGGGTATTGACAAAGAGAAAGTCGGTCAATTCGCTGCCGAGATCAGAGACAAGAGAAGACCTGAGCCTTACAAGGGCAAGGGTATCAAGTATGCCGATGAGACAATCAGACGCAAAGTTGGTAAGACAGGTAAGAAATAACAGATAAGGAGAGTATGAAGATGGTTAGTAAGAAATCAAGAAAAGAAGTTCGTGTGAAAAAGCACATGAGAATTCGTAACCGCTTCAGCGGTACTGCCGAGAGACCCCGTCTGGCGGTATTCAGAAGCAACAATCATATGTATGCTCAAATTATCGATGATACTGTTGGGAATACATTAGTATCCGCTTCCACTGTTGAGAAAGTGATCAGCAGCGAACTGGAGAAGACCAATAATGTTGAGGCAGCGGCATACCTTGGTACTGTCATCGCAAAGCGCGCACAGGAGAAGGGCATCAGGACAGTTGTTTTTGACAGAGGCGGCTTTATATATCAGGGTAAAGTAGCAGCATTGGCTGAGGCAGCAAGAGAAGCTGGCCTGGAATTCTAGGAAAGGAAGAGGAATACACCATGAAACACACAATCATAGATGCAAGCCAGTTTGAGTTAACTGATAAGGTTGTTACGATCAAGCGTGTAACCAAGACTGTCAAGGGCGGCCGTAACATGCGTTTCACCGCTTTGGTGGTTGTAGGTGACGGCAATGGCCATGTAGGCGCCGGCCTTGGCAAGGCTGTAGAAATTCCCGAAGCGATCCGTAAGGGAAAGGAAGATGCGATGAAGCATATTGTTGAGATCGCATTGGATGAGAATAACTCCATCACACATGATTTCATCGGTAAATATGGTTCTGCAAACGTATTGCTGAAGAAAGCTCCTGACGGAACAGGTATCATTGCAGGCGGTCCTGCCCGTGTGGTATGTGAGCTTGCCGGTATCAAGAATATTCGTACCAAGTCCCTTGGCTCTAACAACAAGCAGAATGTTGTTCTTGCCACGATCACCGGTTTGAGTCAGTTGAAGTCTCCTGAAGAGGTGGCTAAGAGCCGCGGCAAGTCAGTGGAAGAGATTTTGGCCTAGAAAGGAGTACAACAATGGCAGATAAGAAGTTAAAGATCACTTTGGTAAAGTCCACTATCGGGGCTGTGCCGAAGAATAGGGCAACTGTTGAATCTATGGGACTTCGCAAGATCGGTAAGTCCGTAATACTTCCTGATAATGATGCAACAAGAGGACAGATCCGTCAGGTTGGTCATTTATTGAAGGTTGAAGAAGTTGAAGCATAATGAGATAAGGAGGTGTTAAAAATGGAATTATCCAATTTGAGACCCGCAGAAGGTTCCAAGCACAGCAAATTCAGAAGAGGCCGCGGACACGGTTCAGGAAACGGTAAGACCGCAGGCAAGGGACACAAGGGTCAGAAGGCTCGTTCCGGAGCACCCAGGATCGGTTTCGAAGGTGGTCAGATGCCTTTGTACAGACGTATTCCCAAGAGGGGCTTTACCAACAGGAATACGAAGGAAATCGTTACTGTTAATTTAGATAAGTTAGAGCGTTTTGAGGACGGCGCAACAGTAGATGTTAGCGCGTTGATCGAAGCCGGTATCGTTAAGAACCCCAGAGATGGCGTAAAGATACTTGGCAACGGAGAATTAACCAAAAAGCTCAACGTCAAAGTGAATGCCTACAGTGCATCCGCGAAAGAAAAGATTGAGGCGCTTGGTGGAACAGCAGAGGTGATGTAATGCTTACAACACTGAAAAACGCATTCAAAATTAAAGAGATCAGAGACAAGATTTTATTTACCTTCGCCATGCTGGTTGTGATCCGTATCGGATCACAGCTGCCTGTGCCGGGGGTGAACGGCGAATATTTCAGGAATTGGTTTGCTGCTCAGTCTGATGGTGCGTTCAGTTTCTTTGATGCGATTACAGGTGGTTCCTTTTTGAATATGTCCATCCTGGCGTTGAATATCAGCCCCTACATCACTTCCTCCATTATCATTCAGCTGCTCACGATTGCCATTCCCAAGCTTGAGGAGATGCAGCGTGACGGCGAGGATGGAAGGAAGAAGATGACGGCGATCACGAGATATGTGACTGTTGCGCTGGCGCTGGTCCAGTCCACCGCAATGTCTATTGCTTTCGGCAGACAGGGCTATCTGACAGACTTTAACGCGTTGAATGTGATCACAGCCATTGTCACGCTCACCGCGGGCAGTGCGTTCCTGATGTGGGTCGGCGAGAGGATCACAGAGAAGGGGATCGGCAACGGAATCTCCATTGTGCTGGTCATCAATATCATTTCCAGACTCCCCGAGGATCTGAGCAACCTGTTTGAGCAGTTCGTATTTGGAAAAGCACCTGCTACAGCGATCCTTGCGGCGGTGATTATCTTTGCGATCATCATTGCCATGGTGGTGTTGGTCATTATCTTAAATGACGGCGTGCGTAAGATTCCGGTGCAGTATGCCAACAAGGTACAGGGCAGAAAGATGGTGGGTGGCAACACCTCCAGCATTCCGTTGAAGGTCAATACCTCCGGCGTGATCCCTGTCATCTTCGCACAGTCCCTGCTCCAGCTTCCCATTATCATATCTTCTTTTGCCGGCTATAAGGGGACAGGCGTATGGAGCGAGATCCTGAAATACCTGAATTCCGGTTATTGGTGTAATCCCAGTCAGATCAAGTATTCCGTCGGATTACTGGTATATATCGTGTTGATTGTATTTTTTGCGTATTTCTACACATCCATTACCTTTAATCCGCTGATGATCGCTGACAATATGAAGAAGCAGGGCGGCTTTATCCCCGGTATCAGGCCGGGCAAGCCTACCAGCGATTATCTGAACAGGGTATTGAATTATATCGTGTTTGTCGGCGCCATCGGCCTGACCATTGTTGCGGTACTGCCTTACATCTTTAGCGGTGTGTTCAAGGCGTCCGTATCCTTTGGGGGCACCAGCCTGATCATTATCGTCAGTGTGGTACTGGAGACCATGAAGCAGTTGGAGTCACAGATGCTGGTTCGCAATTACAAAGGTTTTCTGGAGAGTTGAGTGTGAAGGAAATCACTAAACTCGAAAGAACCGCGTTAAGTGATTTCAAGCTCTGCAGGGCAGCGCTTCTTCACACTGAAGAATGCCAAGCGAACTTGTTCGCTTTGAGCAGGCATGCTTTTTACGGATTTACAAATTTATAGAAATAAATGAGTGGGAAAGGGAACTGTCGGTTCAGACTGTTCCCTTTTTTCAGTAAAATCAAAGATATATATTGAAAATTCTCAATAAAATAGTTACAATAGAACTGTTATTTTACAGTCGGTATCATGTACCGGCAGATTGAGAGGCAGAGAATGAAGATTATTATGTTAGGTGCTCCCGGTGCAGGAAAGGGCACCCAGGCAAAGATGATCGCGGAGAAATATAAGATCCCCCATATTTCCACCGGAGACATTTTCCGTGCCAATATCAAGAATGGGACGGAACTTGGAATGGAAGCAAAGAAATATATGGACCAGGGCCTTCTGGTTCCTGATGAACTGACTGTCAAGATACTCCTTGACAGGGTGGCACAGGCTGATTGCGGATCGGGCTATGTGCTGGACGGATTCCCCCGCACCATCCCTCAGGCGGAGGTGTTGGACGAGGCGCTGGATAAGCTGGGTGAGAAGATCGACTATGCCATCAATGTGGATGTACCGGATGAAAATATCGTGAAGCGGATGTCCGGCAGGCGCGCCTGCCTGAAGTGCGGTGCCACCTATCATCTGGAGCATGTCCCGCCTAAGAAGGAAGGCGTCTGCGACAGCTGCGGAAGCGAACTGGTGCTGCGGGACGACGATAAGCCGGAAACGGTCCAGAACCGTCTGAAGGTATATCATGAGCAGACACAGCCTCTGATTGAGTTCTATACAGATAAGGGCGTACTGAAAACGGTTGACGGCACCGCGGATATGCAGGCTGTATTTGCAGCGATCACGGAGATCCTGGGGTAAGGCGCCATGGGAATTATAATTAAAACTTCGGAACAGATTGAACTGATCAGGGAATCCTGCAGACGGCTGGCGATTGTACATAAGGAACTGGAGGAATTTATAAAGCCCGGTATCTCCACCAGGGATATTGATATCAAGGGAGATAAACTGATCCGTCAGCTGGAGGGCATCCCCAATTTCCTGCATTATAACGGATTCCCGGCAAGCATATGCGTATCGGTGAACGACGAGGTGGTTCACGGGATCCCCGACAAGCACCGGATCCTGCAGGAGGGTGATATTGTCAGCCTGGATGCGGGAATGATCTATAAAGGCTATCATTCCGATGCGGCCAGGACCCACGCGGTGGGCCAGGTCAGCAAGGAAGCAAGGCAGCTGATGGATGTCACAAGGGAAAGCTTTTTCGCGGGTATAAAAATGGCAAAGGTTGGAAATCATTTATTTGATATTTCCAACGCCATCGCTTCCTATATTAAGCCTTACGGGTACGGAATCGTCCGGGATCTGGTAGGGCACGGTGTGGGGACACAGCTCCATGAGGATCCCCAGGTGCCAAATTTTGCACAGATACGGCGGGGACCGAGGCTGCGTCCCGGTATGACCCTTGCCATAGAGCCCATGGTCAATATGGGCAGGGCGGATGTGGAATGGCTTGACGATGACTGGACAGTGATCACGGAGGACGGCTCCCTGTCGGCTCATTATGAAAACACGATACTGATCACCGAGGGTGAGCCGGAGATTTTGACTCTGTACTGATGCGGGCGACAGGAATGCGTGGAGAAAAGAAGATGATAGGACAGTTTGCAGTTTCAAAGGCGGGACATGATAAAGGTGGCTTATATGTGGTGACAGCCCAGGAGGGAGAATATGTTTTTCTGTGTGACGGGCGGACGAAGACTCCGGATAGACCCAAGAAGAAAAAGAAAAAACATATCCAGCCCGTGAATAAAACCGTGAATGAAGAATTGCTGCAGAAGCTACGTACAGGAGCGAAAGTCTACCCGGAAGAGATCAGGTATGCCGTGAAGCAGCAGAATAATAGTTTGTTGGAGGAAGTGTATGTCTAAGAGTGATGTAATTGAAATTGAAGGAACAGTAGTGGAAAAGCTGCCGAACACTATGTTTCAGGTGGAATTGGAGAACGGACACCGCGTACTGGCTCATATCAGCGGCAAGCTGCGCCAGAATTTTATCCGTATCCTTCCCGGGGATAAAGTGACTTTGGAGCTGTCCCCCTATGATCTTAGCAAGGGACGGATCATTTGGAGAGACAAATAAGTGAAAACACAATTTGGAAGGCTGCTTCGGAACATGGCCGTGCTGCTCCTGGGGAGCGCCCTGCTGGGAACGATACTGCTGGTGCTGGTCTTCTGTCTGCCGACGGGACGGATGAAAGAGCATGTAGCCGTCAGTGCAGGAGAGATGCTGGGACAAAAGGACCGGATTTCAGGCAGCCGTTTTTTCGATTATATACAGACAAATCGGGAAACCTACACGGATGCCATCATGGTACAGAATGCCATTGAGAGGATTCCGGAAAAGAGTGTTTTTGAACATGCCATGCGAATGTATCACAATGATCTGGAGGAAGCGTTCTGGACGCCGGAGGATTCCCTGAAGGCCTACTGTGCAGGACAGGATACAGCCACCATGTATCTGCATGAATATACCAGATACTGGCATGGGTATCTTGTGTATTTAAAGCCGCTGCTGTTACTGTTCAGCTGGAAACAGCTTTCTGTGGCAGGCGTGCTGCTGCAGGTATTGATGATGATGGTGACAGTGTGGCTCTCAGTGAGGAAGAAGCAGCCCGGTGTGGGGGTGGCAATGATTGTCGGCTTCCTGTTCATGAAGCCGTTGTTGGTGCTGGTGTCGCTGACCATGACCGTGTGCTGGGTTATTACCCTGGCTTTGCTGATCTTTATGCTAATAAGGAACGACTGGCTGCGGGAGAAGAAACTGTATCCGGAATTTTTCCTGATGGCGGGGGTGCTGACCTCCTATTTTGACTTCCTGACCTATCCCATCGTGACGCTGGGTTTTCCTCTATGTACCTTCTTCCTGCTCAACGGGAATGAATCCGCCGGGAAAGGCGGCAATTTCAGGCAAGGCCGGCAGGCTGCCAAAGAGGGTATCCCGGAAGGCGTAGGAAACGGAGGGGTGCTGAAAGACACCGTCCGGAGAGTGGTCGGTTACAGTATATGCTGGGGTATCGGATACGCAGGCATGTGGGCCATGAAATGGATCATTGCGGATCTGACGCTGCATACGGGAACCATCAAGGACGCTGTCTGGTCCATCATCGGCAGGACGGAGGCCATCGGCGGCAGACCCCGTTTCAACGGCGGCTTCTATGTGATCGGCCTGAACCTTCTGGAGTATGACCATGTGATCTATCCTGTGATGGCGGCGGCCATAGCGCTGGTTTCCTTGGCGCTGGTGGCAATCGCATGCAGGAAAAAGGGAGCGGTCACGGTGCTGGCAGGGCTGGTTCCCTATCTGGTTATCTTCTGTATGCCCTTCGTCTGGATCATTGTGGTGCAGCACCATTCCGCGCTCCATGCCAGGTTTACCTTCCGCATCCTGGCGGTGGCGGTTCTGGCTGTGGGATGCATGGGATTAAAGGCACTGGAAGTAATGACGGGAAAGACAAAAGGTTATTGACAAATAGAATGATTTTGCGTTGTACAAAAACGTTTAATATGTTATTATTTTTTTATAAAATACGCTATCATTAAAAAGCAGTATTCTGGTAGTAGGGTATTTAAATGCAGAAAGGAAGGTGGGGCAGGAATGGAAAGTAGGAAGAATCTTGTTATCATATCAGGACTATGCATTGCTCTGATATTTGGCAATTGTCTTGCCGTGAGTGCAAACACACAAAGTGAAAAAATTGCTGTGGAATATGCAGAGTATGATGATATACAGGAAAGTTTTCAGCTTGAGTCCGGAAAAGTCATGGTTCTCACGTATGTGGAAAAGGCAGGCAGTATCTATCAGGCGGTCTATCAGGATGCATGTATTATTGAAGAAGATCCCGGGGTAACTCCTCAGTCAGAAGTCTCCATAGAGAAGACTTTGGTCAAGCCGTATTCGTCTTTTGACGAAATTGAAGAAACCTTGTACTACGAAGAATATATTGATGATTTCGGCACATGGATGAAAGGTTATCTTTCTTTGGAAAAAGCAGAAAAAGTAGGTTCATTCTGGTATGCGACTTATAGTGGGACTCTTGTAGGAAGCATATAGAATCAAGCGATACAGCGAAAAGCACCGTAGGTGCGACTTTGTGAATGACGTGGAACAGTTACATATTACGGAATAAAAGTTTTGTACGGGGGTTGCCAAGCGGCAGCCCTTGTGTTATAATGTAAAACGGTCTTTTTTGAAAGGAGGGTTTAACGTGAAGGTTAGATCATCAGTAAAACCAATTTGCGAAAAGTGCAAAATCATCAAGAGAAAAGGACGCATCAGAGTAATCTGCGAGAATCCGAAGCATAAGCAGAGACAGGGATAATCACCGCCTGTAGGAAGCCTGATTGACAGGCTTGCAGGTCAAGTGAGTTCTTGTCCGGTTTGTATGTGCGGCTGAACCAGGGTATGCGGAATACCTGCGTACACTGATTATCATAAAACTGGGATAGGGCTTACAGGGATTGTTATTGTTCACTCCTTTCACGGCAGTATTTTCCGCGGTTGACGAGTGGATTGTAACAAGTGATTACTTCTTGGCACTGTTTCTCTTCGGAAGGTGTTTCCGTTGGAAAATGTTTTCATTGGAAAATGTCTTCTTCAGAAACGGACAGATTGGATGCAGATCCGATTGGGTGAGAACCCCAGTCAATTAGTAAGAACGCGTACAATAAACAGACCAGAATGTACGCGAAATGCATCAGGATAAGGATGCATAGAAATGGAGGAAATGTAAATGGCTCGTATCGCAGGTGTTGACTTACCCAGAGAAAAACGAATTGAGATCGGTTTGACCTATGTCTATGGAATCGGCAGGTCTACTTCCAACAAGATCTTAAAGGAAGCAGGCGTAAATCCTGATACCAGAGTCAGGGATGTTACCGATGAGGAAGTGAAGAAGATCTCAGAGGCGCTCGAAAAGATGAATGTCATGGTGGAAGGTGACCTCAGACGTGAAGTGGCACTGAACATCAAGAGACTTCAGGAGATCGGCTGCTATCGTGGTATCCGTCATCGTAAGGGTCTTCCTGTTCGCGGTCAGAATACCAAGAACAATGCGAGAACCCGCAAGGGACCCAAGCGTACCGTGGCAAACAAGAAAAAATAATCGTGGTTCCATGTAACTGTAAATTTTATGAGAAAGTAGGTTAGTTTAAAAATGGCTAAACAGGTTGCAAAAAAAGTAACAAAGAAGCGCGTTAAGAAAAACGTTGAACGCGGACAGGCACATATCCAGTCTTCTTTTAACAATACGATCGTTACCCTGACCGATAATGAGGGCAACGCTCTGAGCTGGGCAAGTGCCGGTGGTCTGGGATTTAGAGGTTCAAGGAAATCTACTCCATATGCTGCACAGATGGCGGCAGAGACAGCTACAAAGGCTGCATTGGTACATGGACTGAAATCCGTAGATGTATTTGTAAAGGGTCCTGGTTCAGGACGTGAGGCCGCGATCAGAGCGCTCTCCGCGTGCGGCCTGGAAGTGGTGAGTATCCGTGACGTGACACCCGTTCCCCATAACGGATGCCGTCCTCCCAAGAGGAGAAGAGTCTAGTACATCGTTGCATTAATCCTGATTACTCAGGAATTAATGCAATGATGTACTAGGGTGAAAAGAAGTTCTATTTGCCTTTGGCAATTTATGCTTACAGCAGAGGCTGTTTCGCAAAGAACTTCTAAGTTTGACCCCGAAAGATTTTCTAAGAAAACGCACCATGGGATGCGCTTCCTAAGAAAATCTAAGTTCTGCCTGAAAGAACGCAAAGACAGCGTTCTTTGGGAAGGGCACGTTGGTTTATAATATGTTGGAAGAAGGTATCGCAGGGCGGTATTGTAAACATCTGATTAAAGGAGAAGAGTAAAATGGCAGTAAATCGCACACCCGTATTAAAGAGATGCAGGGCTTTGGGACTGGAGCCTTCCTATCTGGGTTATGACAAGAAATCTAACAGACAGAACACGAGAGCGGGCAAGAAGGTAAGCGAGTATGGCTTACAGCTCCGTGAAAAGCAGAAGGCCAAGTTTATCTACGGCGTTCTGGAGAAGCCTTTCAGAAATTATTATGAGAAGGCCGACAGGATGAAGGGAATGACTGGTGAGAATCTGATGGTCATGCTGGAGAGGAGACTGGACAGCGTGGTTTTCAGAATGAACTTTGCGAGAACGAGAAGAGAGGCAAGACAGATCGTTGGACATAAGCATGTGCTGGTAAACGGTAAGGTAGTAAGTGTTCCTTCCTACCTGATCAAGGCCGGTGATGTGATTGAAATCAAGGAGAGCGCTAAGTCCATGCAGAGGTACAAGGATATCCTCGAAGTGACCGGCGGCAGGCTGGTACCCGAATGGATGGACGTTGACATTGAGAACTTCAAGGGAACCATCAAGAATCTTCCTACCAGGGAAATGATCGATGTTCCTGTAAATGAGATGCTTATTGTCGAGTTGTATTCCAAGTAAGCCCCAAAAAAGGAGGGTATTGCAGTGTTTGATTTTGAGAGACCAAATATTGAGGTCGCTGAGATTTCAGAAGACAAAAAGTACGGCAGGTTTGTCGTAGAGCCTTTGGAGAGAGGTTATGGCATTACTCTTGGCAATTCCCTGAGAAGAATCATGCTTTCCTCCCTGCCCGGAGCGGCTGTGAGCCAGATCAAGATAGAAGGAGTACTTCACGAGTTCAGCTCCATCCCCGGTGTAAAGGAGGATGTGACGGAGATCGTCATGAATATCAAGAGTCTTGCGATCAGGAATAACAGTGAGACCAACGAAGTGAAGACTGCCTATATCGAGTTTCAGGGCGAAGGCATTGTCCATGCTTCCGATATTCAGGCGGATCAGGATATTGAGATTCTGAATCCCGATCTGGTCATTGCTACCCTGAGTGGCAAGGATACAAAGCTTTACATGGAGCTGACCATCACTAAGGGACGCGGCTATGTAAGCGCTGATAAGAACAAACACGAAGACCTGCCAATCGGTGTGATCGTGGTGGATTCCATCTACACGCCTGTTGAGAGGGTTAACGTTACCGTTAATAATACCCGTGTGGGTCAGATCACTGATTATGATAAGCTGACACTTGATGTGTTCACCAATGGGACACTGGTTCCGGATGAGGCGGTAAGCCTTGCGGCAAAGGTTCTGAGTGAACATTTAAGTCTCTTTATCGATCTTTCCGAAAACGCCAGAAACGCTGAGGTGATGGTGGAAAAGGAAGATGACGAGAAGGAGAAGGTTCTTGAGATGAGTATCGACGAACTGGAGCTTTCTGTTCGTTCTTACAACTGCCTTAAGAGAGCCGGTATCAATACGGTTGAAGAATTGTGCAACAAGACCTCTGAGGATATGATGAAGGTTCGTAACCTTGGGCGCAAGTCATTGGAAGAGGTATTGGCGAAGTTAAAGGAACTGGGACTGCAGCTGAATCCCAGCGAAGAGTAAGATTGCCTTGGGCGGTAAATCCAAAGGGTTCGCCCGTGGTTCATCTCTGAATGGAGATAGGATATGCATTCGGTAAATAAGACCAAAGAGCGTGGCCGGATGTACCATGAATGGAGAAAGGAAAAGAATTATGGCAAAGTATAGAAAGCTTGGCAAAACCTCCTCGCAGAGGAAGGCATTACTCAGGAACCAGGTGACCGCACTGCTGAATCACGGCAGGATCATTACCACTGAGGCGAGAGCCAAGGAGGTAAAGAAGATTGCAGAAGGACTGATCGCAATGGCTGTCAGGGAGAAGGACAATTTTGAGATGGTCAAGGTCTCCGCTAAGGTTCCCGTGAAGGACAAGGACGGCAAGCGTGTAAAGGAAGTTGTGGACGGCAAGAAGGTTACCAAGTATGAGACTGTGGAGAAGGAGATCAAGAAGGATCTGCCTACCAGGACTCATGTCAGACGTCAGATCCTGCGTGTTCTCTATCCTGTTGTTTCTGTTCCCACAGAAGCGGCCGGGAGAAAGAGAAATACCAAGGAAGTCGATCTGGTGGCAAAGCTTTTTGACGAGTATGCACCTAAATATGCGGATCGCAAGGGTGGTTATACCAGAATCGTTAAGATCGGTCAGCGTAAAGGTGACGGGGCTATGGAAGTGGTTCTTGAATTAGTATAAGGATAGCATTCAGAAGGTGTTTCGTAAGTGTGAAGAACAGAGTTCTGAACAGTTACGCATAAGGTTGCTACAGTATTCTGGGCTGGGTTCGTATCATTATATTGAACTTAGTCCAGTTTCCTTATATATACGGGAGGTGCGTCTATGAAGACAGTGAAAGCGGTTCGGAAAATACCGCCTATATACAGACTGATCGCATTGCTTCTGTTTCTGACGGGGGTTCTGGTATTCTGTAAGGGCGAGCCTTATTTGAAAGTATTTGACGAGGACCAGAAAAGCTACGAAATGACCTTTCTGCAGGAAGGCCAGTACCAATTTGAGATAACCTATGTGGGGTTTCAGCCGGGGGACAGGATCTGGATCTACAGTGATTATCTGACAGATGAACAGAATCAGATCGGAGTGACATTGTCTGAAACTGTGGTGCCGGAGTATGCGGGGATTGTGGCCCTGCCCGTGACGCTTTCAGAGGGAGTCTATCATATTCGTGTGGTGAATGACTCGGAGGTCGGTTACTTTGCCGAGGGTCAGGTTCAGAGCGTAAGACTGCAGAATTGGGATCATTACTACGTGGCGGGGATTCTTTTCCTGATTTCCTTCTGTATCCTTTTTGCGGGATATCGGCATTATTTTGAAAAATATCCCATACAATGGTTACTGGTCGGGATGGGGGTGCTGGCAAGCATTCCGCTGTTTTCGGATTTCCTGTATCTGGGGGATGATTCACCCTTTCACCTGGCAAGGCTCGAGGGGATCTATCAGTCCCTGCGGGCAGGAGAATTTCCCGTTAGGATAAACGTGGTGCAGAACGAAGGATATGGTGATATTTCCGCATCTATGTATCCATCCTTCTTTTTGCTCCCGTTTGTCGCACTGCGGTTTTTCAGGGTGTCGCTGATGCTTTGCTTTAAGACGCTGCTTATGGCGATAAACATTGCCACAGCCCTGGTGTCATATTATTCCTTCCGGAAGCTTTTGCATTCTCATATAATGGCTATGTGGGGCTGTATCCTTTATACCTTTTCGGCATATCGCCTGATCAATGTCTATCTGCGGTGTGCGGTGGGAGAGGCTCTGGCAATGGTTTTCCTTCCGCTCCTTTTATGGGGAACCTGTGAGGTATTATGGGGAGACAGGAAGAAATGGTACGTTCTGGCTCTGGGAATGACCTGCATGCTTCAATCCCATGTGCTATCCACGGAAATATGCGCGCTTTTTATGCTGGCGGAGCTGGTCATATGGTTGATATGCAGTTCCAAAAAGGAATTGTTTGGGCGTATTGTCCAGGGGCTAAAGGCAATCGGGCTGACAATCCTTTTGAACGCGGGGTTTCTGGTTCCCTTTATTTTCTACAGCACCCAGGATCTGCAGTGCTTTCACATGGCAAATACGGTGGGAAGATATCCTTCCTATTTTTCACAGATGTTTACCATGTTCATGTCTGCAGTGGGCGACAGTATCCATCCTGGAAGTACCAAGGGAGAGATGCCCCTGTCTGTAGGGTTTGTACTGCTGGCCGGCGCTGTCCTGTTCTGTGTGAACCAGGCGGGAAGACGGGAGAGCGACAGCAGTGAGGGAAAACTTGGAAGGAGATGCCTTGGCTACGGTATTCTGGGACTGATCCTGTCTTCCTGGCTGTTTCCCTGGAATAAGCTGCTGCAAAACGAATGGTTTGAACAGATTACCTCTACCTTGCAGTTCTCTTGGAGATTTCTGGGGATTGCAAGCCTGTTTTTATGTGTTGTCACAGCCGTGGCGATTGAGACAACAACGGAAAGGATGCGTAAGTATGTTAAAATCATCGCGATGGTTCTGGTAATCTGCGGCACAGGCTACTATTTTGACATGCTCTGCCAGCAGCGGGACACGCTGAGTGATAAGATGGAAATAGAGGGAATCAATCATTCAGACAGTATGTACATGTATTATATATCGGATAAATTCGAACCGTGGCATCTGACCCTTTCCAGAAAGGAAGCCGCAGTGGGCGGTTCAAATATGACGAATGTCACGGTTTCCGACTATGTAAAGCGGGGGACGAAAATAAGTGTGACCATATCGAATCCCACAAATGCGGAGGAACTGCTGGTATTTCCGCAGTGTTACTATCCCGGTTATGTGGTCAGGGTGGATGGGGAACCTGTGGAGACAAAGATCTGTGAAGTGCCGGTCCGGATGATTGCCTGTGATCTGCCGGAGCAGACGGCTCACATTACGGTGGAATATGAAGGGCCATGGTTCTTCCGGGCAGGAGATGCCGTTACTGTCCTCACTGCGGCGGGACTGGCAGTGGCAGTGCTGTGGAAGCGGAAGAAAGCGAAAGCATACACATGACAACAGATGATTCATTCCCGCGGAGAATGAGCCAAGCCCACATAATTGGGCTTGGTGAAATGCCGCGGGAGATATGACTTTAACGGAAGTGCAGAAAAATGTTTCGAGGATATGACAAAGACAATATAAAAAAGACACTTGATATGGCTTGGCCTGCCATTTTGGAATCTTTTTTTACCGCATTTGCGGGACTTGTGGATTCCCTGATGGTCAGTTCTCTGGGATCCCATGCGGTGGCGGCGGTGGGGCTGACCACGCAGCCCAAGTTTCTGGGATTGTCACTGTTTATTGCGTCAAATGTCGCTATTTCCGCGCTGGTGGCAAGGCGGAAGGGGCAGGGGAAGAAGGAGGAGGCCAACAGGATCTTTGCCACTTTCCTGGTATTCATTGTACTGGCGGCCATATTGCTCAGTATCCTTCTGGTGGCGTTTGCAGATCCCATCATCCGGCTGTGCGGTTCCGAGGAATTGACCCATGACAGCGCGGTCATCTATTTCAGGATCATTATGGGTGGAATGATCTTTAATGTGATTCAGATGGGGATCAATTCGGCACAGAGAGGTGCCGGGAATACCCGTATCACCATGCGCACCAACCTTGTCTCCAATACGGTGAATATCATATTCAATTACCTGCTGATCCAGGGACATTTCGGATTCCCTGCCCTGGGGATCAGGGGGGCGGCTCTTGCCACCGTACTGGGTACGGTGGTGGCAAGTATCATGAGCGTTTTATCCGTATGTAAGAAGGAAAATTTCGTCAGTGTCCCGCTGATCTTTTCCCAAAGGATCAAGCCCTCGGTGGAGGCTTTTATAAATATTGTGAAGGTGGGCTACAGTGTGTTCGCCGAGCAGGTGCTGATGCGGGCCGGCTTCATGCTGACTGCCATCATGGCTGCAAAGCAGGGAACCGACGCCATGGCAGCTCATCAGGTAGGCATGAACATCATGGGGCTGTCATTCTCCTTTGGGGACGGGCTGCAGGCCACGGCGGTGGCACTGATCGGTTACAGTCTGGGGGCGAAACAGCCTGAGAAGGCGAAAGAGTATGGAAGAACCTGCCGCATGATCGGCGGTGTGATCGCGGTGGCACTGGCAATTTTGTATTTCAGCGGGGCACGTTTCCTGATGACGCTGTTCTTTGAAGGGGAGGAGGAGATCATCTCCATCGGTGTCAGTATCATGCATGTGATCATCTTTGTGGTCATACTACAGATAGCGCAGGTCATATATATGGGCTGTCTGCGCGGAGCGGGGGATACCCTTTACACTGCGGTGGCGTCTACGGTCAGTGTCACTCTTGTGCGGACGGCGGGATCTTACTTCTTTGGCTATGTGCTGGGAATGGGCATCACCGGTATCTGGTTCGGCGTGCTGGCAGACCAGGTTTCCAGGTTCCTTTTTGGAAGCATCCGTTTCCGCCAGGGAAAATGGACAGAAATCAAAATATAAGGCATATGGGGGTACGAACACAGGCCATTCATTTCAGGGTTTTCTGAAAATGCTGGTAGTCCTTTAAGCTGTTCCAGTTGCCGCCCCAGATAAAGCCATGTTCCTTGAACAGACGGCAGCAGAGATCCTCCTCATCGATCTTGTAGGGGAAATTCACAGAGCGGTCGGCGTACCCCAGGGCAGCCACTGGGGAGACCTTCTCGGTGCCGTCCTTTTCATAGGTCACATAGGGATTGTAAAACGGGTTGACATCAATAGCGAGCCCATAGGCATGCTTGGAAAGGCTGGAACTGCCTTCCACCACACGGTAGTTGAAGCAGGAGGTGTTATTGTCCTCCATGGAAGCGGTATCATCCCCGTCATATTCATCAATCAGCACCATCCGTTCGATCTGATATTCATTGTAGTACAGTTCATGGAAGATCTCCACCAGATCCTGCGCAATGTATTCGTTGCAGATCAGTTCTCCTTCTGTAGAATTTCCGTCAAAGTCATAG
The DNA here is from genome assembly GCA_947385725.1 of uncultured Lachnospiraceae bacterium. Classification (GTDB taxonomy): domain Bacteria; phylum Bacillota; class Clostridia; order Lachnospirales; family Lachnospiraceae; genus Acetatifactor. The sequence continues at coordinate 16,939 of CANDMD010000058.1, forward strand.
TGCAGGACATGGACGTAACGAAGATCATCATAGCCCACGACCAATGCGGCGGTTTCCTCATCCGAATCTGTGGCAGGGTAGGAGATCCCCGTGATATAGCGGCGGAGGTTATCGGACAGGGGCTCATAATAGAAGTCGTCCGTCAGGGAAACACGCTGTGCCAGCTGGGAGGATCCGTTTAAGGCGGCGCCTGTGAGCTGGGAGGATTCGCTGTCCTGAGGGTCTTTATCGGTGAAGGGCTGACTGCTTTCCATACTGTCTGCTGCCTGGGAAGCCTGGGGATCGTCCGGTGTGGAGGGTTCCAGGCTGTCATGGGCGGGACTCCCTGTGGAGGCAGAGGCTGTATTTCCGGACGCGGTGGAACTTGCACCGGAGGAACTTTCAGAGGAATGCAGCTCCGCGTACTCCGCCAGGCTCATGGAATTGCCCTGGACCAGATGGGAGACACCGGCGGCAATCACAACAATAACACTCAGCCAGACCAGCATTTTAAGCAGTTTTGATCTATCCATAATTGATTTCCTTTCCGTAAATGAATAAAATCAGTTTATCATGAGGCGCAGGATTTGTAAATGTTTTGCATTCCCCGACCAAGTGGAACCGTTCAGCCCTGTCAGTGCCAGGCGGCTTGGGGGTGGGGAGGAAGGGACGGCGGCGCCATGCTGTCCTGTCCTATGCGGACGGGGCAACGCGGATCT
>CANDMD010000059.1 GCA_947385725.1 uncultured Lachnospiraceae bacterium
AGATCCTGAACTGTGACTGGAGTTCAGACGTGTGCTCTTCCGATCTAACAGCCTTGTGGAGGCCATCAGTTCCTATCCGTATGTCAGCTCTTCCTATCGCGTTACCTTTTTCAATGAAGAAGGATACTTTATGACCAATGAAGCCTATAACCGTCCCTACAATTATATTTACAGGCTTCCGGAGGGAAGCCTGGAGCAGTATGACTGGATTCGGACCGCACAGAACAATTACGGAAAGGAGATCCTGCTTCCTGTATCGGAGCAGATTCTGCCGAACACGGAGACCGCGGGCTTCTCCCTGGCGCGTTCCGTGCGGAATCCCGGCAATGTGGTGGGATTCCTGGCGGTCCAGCTTACCGGTGAGAACCTGTCCAGCCTCCTCTCGGTGGGGGAGCTGTACGGGATTGACATCATGATCTCACGGGACGGCGAAATGATTTATAAAAGCGGAAATTTTCCCCTGGGTGAGGAAGCCCGGGTGATAGACATGGATTCCCTGATTCCCTCCCTGAGGGGAGATTATTTAGTGACCACAATCTGCAAGGAGGACAGCCATATTCAGGTGACTGCCGTGATGGCTGTGGAGACGGTATTGAAAGAGCAGCGCACAGATTTTATCCTGATCGGCATCATCGGCCTGTCCGTGACACTGCTCACGCTGGCCATGATCTGTATTTTTGCCCATAAAATGTCTGCCCCCCTGATTTTGTTTACCAGGAAAATGCAGGATACCACCGTGCAGAATCTCACGGAGGATTCCGATGACAGAAAGAAGACGCCCTTTCATGAGGTGCAGCTTCTCTATGATGAATTTTTCCGTATGCGCAGGCGGCTGGAGCAGATGATGGAGAACGAGATTGCCCTCACGACGCTGCAGACAAAAGAGCGCCTTCATTATCTCCAGGCTCAGATCAATCCCCATTTCCTCTATAACACCCTGAATATGATCGGCATTATGGGAGCGGACAGCGGAGACCAGCGCATTTACAATTCCTGCCGGATGCTTTCCGCCGTGCTGAAATACGCCATCACAGAGAAGGAGAGTAATACGGCTACCTTCGGGGAAGAATTTCATAATACGGAAATGTATTTGAATCTTATGAAGCTTCGCTTCGAGGACAACCTGGAATATGTCACGGAATGTGATCCGGCCATACGGGAGCTTAGAACCCTGCGCATTACCCTGCAGCCTTTTGTGGAAAATATCTTTGAACATGCCTTTGACGCGGAACACACGAAACTGGAAATCTTGGTCAAAGGATATATGAGGGAAGGGCGCTGGTGTCTCATCATTCGGGACAACGGCGCCGGAATGCCTGACCGGGAGCTCTGTGCGATGAAAGGTGAGATCGACCGCAGGATCAGGCAGGCCGCCATCCTGGAAACGCCCGTACGGGAGGATACCCACATCGGACTTCGGAATACCTTGATCCGGATGTCGCTGTTTTACGGGGATACCTTCCGGTATTCCATGGACAATGTTTCCGGCGGCGGCTTCCAGGTCATTCTGGAGGGCGGGACAGAACGGGATGCCCGGGACTCGGGGAAGCAGGCTTGAATGGAGGAGGAACAGTATGCAGCAGTCGAATTGCTTGAGGGTTATGATTGTGGAGGACGAACCTCCCATGCGGCGTTTTTTAGGCAGGCTATTGTCCCGGATGGAAGGTTTCACGGTGGTCTCCCAATGTGCCAGGGCGGAAGAGGCTCTGGAATTTCTTGAGGCTTCCGCTGTTGACCTGCTGGTCTCCGATATCCGGATGGCCGGAATGGATGGTCTGCAGCTGGCGGAGAAGGCTCGCGGCTTTTACCCCCATATGCACATGATCATCATCACCGGCTACCGATCCTTTGAGTACGCCCGGACGGCAGTGCCCCTGAATATTGATGCCTTTATCACAAAACCTGTGGATCAGGAAGAATTTGAGAAAGTCCTGGTCCAGATCAGGGAAACTTACCAGAGAGAATGCCTTTCGGCAGCCCGCGTCCTTCTGGAACAGGCCTTTGCATGTAATGACCAGACACAGTTTGAAGAGCTGCTCTCCCGGCAGGGCTGTGTTCCCTGCCAGATGCTTCTGATCTATTATCCGGGGAATTTTGCCAGGGTGCTTTCCTGTGTCAGTCATGCCAGTGATTCACTCCTTTATCTGCATTACCAGAGTGTGGTCCTTTTCTTCCTGCCGGAATCCTCCGCCGCGGAGATAATCCGCTACGTCACTGTGAAGCTGTCCCGGGAATCCTGGCTGCCCGCCACCGGTCTCTGTGTACATTCCTTTTCCTTTCTGTCTCCCGTCCCTGTCATAGCGGCGATTCGGGACACTTGCCGCAACCTGATGCTGAAGATGGTGGTCCCGGGAAGCTTTCCATGCTGTGCGGAGGCAGAACTCAGAGAACAGCTGGAATCCGCAGAGCGCTACAACGGGGACAGCACTCTCTGCCGGAAGCTGGAAGAATCCGTCATGGCCAGAAAGTGGGATGCCGTATGGCAGCTGCTGCAGGAGATTTTCCTGCTCTGGAAAAGAGACCGTATGCCCATTGCCCATCTGCGGCGTAGAATCCACAGTATCACGGCTTTATGCGCGCAGGCAGGCGTGCTGGACAAAGATTCCTTTTCCATGGATGAGCAGATAGACGAGAAGCTTCCGGCGCTGGACAGCTACGAAGAGATTCTGGAATGTCTGATTCATATTCTGCGGCCACACATCAATGGAGGAGACTCGTCCGACGACAGGGAACGGGAGTTGTTTGAGCGCATTAAATCCATGGCTCTGAAACAGCTGAGCCGCAATTATTCCCTGCAGGAGGTCTGCGGCATTTTTCAGGTAAGCCAGCCCTATGTCCGCAAGATTTTCCTGAAATATACCGGAAAGACATATAACGATTTTGTCTCCGGGGAGAAAATCCGGTACGCGGTCCGTCTGCTGCAGGACAATCCGCAGATTCCTGTGAAAGACCTGGCGGCCACACTGGGATATGAACAATTATATTTCAGCACCGTCTTTAAGAAAAACACAGGGATGACGCCCTCACAGTACAGACAGATTACATCGGAGCACAGTAAAACAAAAGTGGAGGAGATTCTATGAAATTGCATTTATTGGAGGGTCGGAGAGCCTTTGGCTATACACAGTTTGGAAGTATCTGGGAGAGAGGCAGGGTGCGGGGCGGCAGTTTCTGCCTGCGGAGTGCGGATGGCAGGGATATCCCCCTGCAGTCCAGGCCTGTAGCCTTCTGGCCGGACGGCAGCGTGAAGTGGATGGCTCACACGGCAGACAGCTGTCTCATGGGAAAGGAAGCAACGATTACCTGGAGTGATTCTGCCCAGGGAGAAGATTCTTATGCAGATGTCTGCTGCACGGAAACGAAGGCCGGCTGGCAGTTTCGTTCCGAGGCAATGTCTCTATTTATTCCCCGGCAGGGACGGGAACTGTTCCGGAATCTGACCGTCCGGGGAGAATGCCGGGCTGCCTGCGCCGTCCTGAAGCTGATCCTTGAGAGGCGCAGCCGGACGGAGCATTCTGCCTCAAGAACAGAATACCTTGGAGAAGGCATCCTCTCAAGCGTAAGCCTCGAAGACAGGGGTCCGCTGATGTGGAGCTTCTGCTTTCGTGGAATCCATCGCCTTGTGCAGACCGGGGAGGAGCAGATTCCCTTTATTCTGCGGCTGCGGATCTATCGGGATACCTGCCGTCTCGATATCCAGCATACTTTTCTCTACGACGGGGATGAAAACAGGGATTTTCTCAAGGGAATCGGCATTGAACTGCAATGTCCCCTGCGGGGGGACACCTTTGACCGCCATATCCGGTTCGGCACAGATTATGGCGATTTTCATGAGGCCGCCAGCCTGATGCTTGTGTGGGATCACAAGCATCCCGGCAAAATCTATGATGCCCAGATCAGGGGGATTCCCCTGGCGGCAGACAAGGCGACAATGACAGGGCTTTCACCGGAGGACAGGGATCCCGGCCTTCATACGGATTTTTTCCTGTCTCCGGATGACTTGGAGCGTCTCAGGCGGACGGCCTCCGATTCGCCTCTGTGGGATCACTATCAGCTTTCACAGGACAGCGATCTGCACTTTGGCATTCGAAAAAAGACGGTGGAAGAGGAGGTCTGTTTTCTGAATGCGCTTCACGGTGCCCGCGCAAAGGGCACAATGGCGTTTGGCGGCGCTGGCGGAGGCGTGCTGGCAGGGCTTCGGGATTTCTGGCAGAAGCACCCCTCCGGCCTGGAGCTGGAGGGACTTTCCCGGGAAACCGCCAGGGCCACGATCTGGATTTATTCCCCGTCGGCGGAGGCCTATGATTACCGCCATTACGACAGGAGGGCTTATGCCGATACCTGTTACGAGGGGTTTCCCGATTACGGGGCAACGCCCTGCGGCGTGGCAAACACAAACGACTGCAGCATCGATTTCTGTTCGGAAATCATTCCGTCAGAGGATGCCCTGCGGCAGTTTGGCGATTCCGTCTCCAGTCCGCCGCTGTATTTCGCGGATCCGTCCTACTATCATCGCGTGAAGGCATTCGGTCTCTGGAGCCTCCCGTCAGGACGGTCGGAGAGTCTCCGTTGGCTGGAAAGCCAGCTGGACCGGGCGGTGGACTTTTATCGACAGGAAATCGAAAACAGGCACTGGTACGGCATTTACGACTATGGTGATGTGATGCATACCTATGATGCCTTCCGCCATATCTGGAGGTATGACATTGGCGGATATGCGTGGCAGAATACAGAACTGATGCCTACCATGTGGCTCTGGCTGGCTTTCCTCAGGACGGGGCGCGGCGATATCCTGACAATGGCGGAAGCGATGACGCGCCATGCATCCGATGTGGACACCTATCACCTGGGTGGTCTGAAAGGCCTTGGCACCAGGCACGGCATCCGTCACTGGGGCTGTCCCTGTAAAGAGATCCGGATCGGAATGGCAGGGCATTACCGGTATCACTATTTTCTGCTCTGTGACAGGCGTATGGAAGACATTTTCGATGATGCGGAAAACGCGGATTATGCCCTTTTGGATATGGATCCCCTCCGGTATGTATACCAGAAAGGCAAAGGCAGCTTTCCCACCCATGCCAGAAGCGGTCCCGACTGGTCGGCCATGGTTTCCAACTGGATGACAGGTTTTGAGCGTTTCCTGGACTCCGGTTGTCTGGAAAAGATCCGCACCGGAATGAGGGACATTGAAGCTTCACCCCTGGGACTGGTATCCGGGCCTGATTTTGAGTATGATCCGGTTTCCGGTCATCTGGGATATATCGGGGAAAGCGCCACCGGAGGCACGCATCTCCAGATAGCCCTGGGAGGCCCCCAGATATGGATGGAGCTGGCTGAAATGCTGGAGGATGATGAGTGGAAGAGGCAGATTGCCGAATACGGCAGATTCTATTATCTGTCCCCCGGGGAGCAGCTTCAGGAGTCCGGCGGTCTCACGAAGGGGCGAAAGTTCCAGTATCCCATAATGGCCGCTGCCATGGCTGCCTATGGAGCCCGGTTTTTTCAAGATAAATCCCTTGCGGAAAAGACCGTACAATATCTGTTCCGAGCGTTGATCCCCGGCACGGACACCACCGGCTTTACTCCCGTTTATGCAGACCATTGCGGAAATCTTCGGAAGCTGCCCGAGATTTCCTGGATCAGCACCAACTTCACTGCCCAGTGGTGCCTGAATGCAATCATGGTTCTGGAACTGATTCCGGAAGCGGTTCCGGACACCCTTGAGGGAATCCTACGGCTCCTGAAAGATTTTCCGGAGGAAGGACTGGTCAGGAACTGCTGAATCAAAGACCTGACCGACAATGGTAACAGTTCAGCCCCGATCGTGCCAGGCGGTTTTTTGGCTAAAGGGACGGCGGCGACGTGCTGTCCTGTCCTATGCGGACGGGGCAAAGCGGATCTGAACTGAGGAAGCGCACGGATTTGCAGAGGTGAATGTTGCTTCGCAACGCAAATCCGGCGCGGGAAACGCTTCAATCAGCGTTTCCCTAACTGCCAACTACGACTACGGGTCTGTGAAAAAAGGAATCTTTCACAGACCCTATGGCGCGAATTGCGTCTTCGCGCCATAGTCTCCGTAGGCAGAGGATTTCATCTCCGCTAAGGATGCCCCCCAAAGTCCGCTTAGGGCAGGACAACACGTCGCCGCCTGATTTTTCGCAATTTGTAATGATTCGGAGTTAAGTAATCGTGCCTGCATGGACGAATGTCACTATAATCCTTCTTGACAAATATCGTATGAACCAAGTGCCAAAGAAACTTAAAATATTTCCACCTGTGCAGTTGGACGCTTCATGGAGCATCCAACCTGACTCTCACATTCACAAAACTTGCACTTACGCGCTCTTGCGTCTGCTTGCGCATCCGCGTTTTGCTCATATAGAGGGGTGCTAATCCAACGCCCCGCCTGCATTGCCATAAATGGCATGCAGACAGGTCATTGGATTGCAACAGCACAGGTGGAATATTTTTAAAGCTGGCTCTAAATAGTTATTACGAATATGCAATGTAGAGTAAGCCCGCTATATATTTAAATTTGCAGGAAACAGGCGCAGTGGAGACAGGGGGTGCTTTCTGCGGCGTGAGTGAGATGTGGAGAGGAGACTTCGGCGAAGCCCGTCCAATGGCGGGCTTTGCCGTGCATGAGGCTCCTCGGAACGCCTATCGAGCCGTCGCAGAAAGCACCCCCTGTCTCCACTGCGCCGTCCCTTCCTCCGCAAACCCAAACCGCCTGGCACGATCGGAGCTGGACGGTCATCAACAATGTAAAACAATATGCTTAATTATGTTGACAGCATTTGCAATTGCACATATAATAGAGATTTAAAAAGAGTGATATCATCTATGGCTACTACAAATATTAACATGCATGTGGATTCTGTCCTAAAACAGGAAGCAAAAGCCCTTTTTAGCCATAACGGCATTCCGCTTGAAGTAAAGCGTCTGTCCAAGAATGGAGAAACGAAGGCCACATTAAATGAATACGGAGAAATGAAGAAAGAACCTGATAAGTACAAATGTTATGGGGCTTTCGATGATCTTTGATATAGACTTGACAAAAAGGGAGACGTCAACTTTTTATGCAAATCAAAGGAGAAAGTAAGTATGAATCCAATGATTAAATACATTGGTGGAAAGTCAAGGGAAATCATTCATTTTATAAACAATATGCCAAAAGAATACTCGCGATATATAGAATCTTTTTTTGTGGAGGCGCTTTGTTTTTCTATCTTCAGCCAGAAAAATCTATTATTAATGACATTAATTACAGGTTATATTAGTATAAGGCAGATGCAAACCATATTATAGTAACAAATTATTAGATGGGAGTATTATATGGCGTATCTAAAAATATGAAAGATTGGTATCTGAAGATTAAAGACAGGGCGTTAAATTGGTTATAGATTGGTTTGTTAGGATATATCAGGAATAGAACTGGTAGAAAATAGAAAGGATGGAAAAAGCATGAACGTTGCGATTATCACAGGGGCGTCCTCCGGGATCGGCATGGAGTTTGCCTTACAGATGGACAATTATTTCGTTACAATTGATGAATTCTGGCTGATTGCCAGAAGCAGGGAGCATCTGGAGGAAGTGGCGAAGGTGTTGGATCATAAGACAAGGGTAATCGCCATGGATATCACGGATGAGAAAAAGCAGGATGTCCTGGAGGATCTGCTGATTGAAAAGAATGCCACGGTCAGGGTACTGGTCAATGCGGCGGGGTTCGGGGTGATGGGGCCTTTCAGCGAGCAGGAGCGAATGACGGCGCAGGAGATGGTGCGCTTAAACTGTGAGGCGCTGACCGCCCTGACCCACCGTATGCTCCCCTATATGCGCAGGAACAGCAGGATCATCCAGTTGGCTTCCAGCGCCGCGTTTTTACCCCAGCCGGACTTTGCGGTCTATGCGGCTACAAAGGCATATGTGCTTAGTTTTTCCAGGGCTCTGGGGGAGGAACTGAAGGAGGCCGGGATCTATGTCACCAGCGTCTGCCCCGGTCCTGTGGACACACCCTTTTTCGACATTGCGGAGAAGACAGGCACCACCTTATCCATTAAGAAATATACCATGGTAAACCCGGACAAAGTGGTGGCGCTGGCATTGAAAGATTCTTATTATAAGCGGTCGATGTCCGTTTGCAGCCTGCCCATCAAATATTTTCAATATCTTACAAAAGCGGTTCCCCACGGTCTGCTCTTAAAGGCGATGGGACTGTTGAAAAAGAAAGGATTTTAACCAATGCAGCTGACGAGAATATTTTCCGCGGAGAAATACAAAGGCACCAAGAATTATATCAATTCTCAGAAAAAGTATGAAATCATACGGACGCTGCTTTATTTTGGCATTTCTATTTCCCTGTTTGTGGCAGGCTATATCCAGACGGGACGAAAGACAAACCTGCTGACGGTGGTGGCAGTCCTGGGCTGTCTGCCGGCCAGCAAGAGTGCAGTGAATGCCATCATGTTCCTGCGGTTCCATAGCTGTGGGGAGGCTGCTGCGGCAAAAATCGAAGAACATTGCCAGGGTCTTTGCTGTCTGTACGATATGGTCTTTACCTCCTACCAGAAAAATTACGTGGTCAGCCACCTGGCAGTCCAGGGAAATACGGTCTGCGGATATTCCGGAAAGGCAGATTTCCAGGAGAATGATTTCTATAAACATATTGACCATATTCTGAAAAGGGACGGCCTGAAGGATGTGACGGTGAAGGTCTTCACGGATCTGAAAAAGTATACGGACAGGCTGGAGCAGATGAAGGCGCTGGAAGCGGATGAGGGCAGGACGGAGGCGGTTGCGGCCACGCTGAAAAGCGTTGTTTTATAAAGGAAATAGGGTATAGCCGGAAGCAGTAATCTGTCGGCGATTCTCTGGAGGAAAGGGAAACAGAAGGGGCATGAACCCCGATTATGCCAGAGAAAAGCAGAAAAGGCCATATGGTTCGGTTATGCCGGAAGAAGCAGGGATATGTAGTCAATTATGCCGGAGAGGGTCAGGAGAGACCATGCAGTCAGTCATCATCGGAAAAAACCAGGCGGGACAGCGTCTGGACAAATTTTTACATAAGTATCTGCCAAATGCAGATACGGGATTTCTTTATAAAATGCTGCGGAAGAAGAATATCACCCTGAACGGCAAAAAGGCAGCGGGTTCTGAGAAACTGGAGGAAGGAGACTGTGTGGACGTATTCTTTTCCCAGGAGACCTTTGAGAAGTTTACGGGAAGACCGGTGTCGGTGGGAAGACCGGCTTTGGCAGGAAGACCGGCAATGGCGGGGAGGCAGAATCCTGCCGGGAAACGCGTTTCTCTGACATCAGAATATGAAAAGTCATACAGGCTGCTGAAGGGAATCCAGGTACTTTACGAAGACGATGATTTCCTGTTCCTGAATAAACCCGCAGGGATCCTGACCCAGAAGGCGAAGCCGCAGGACTATAGCTTAAATGAATGGATGATTGGTTATCTGCTGCAGGGCAATGCAGGACTGGCGGAGGAACTTCACACGTTCCGCCCTTCCGTCTGCAACCGTCTCGACCGCAATACCAGCGGCATCGTACTGTGTGGGAAGTCCCTGGCCGGGCTGCAGTTCCTGAGCCGGCATATCAGGGAGAGAAGCCTGCGGAAATTTTATCATACCATCTGCGTGGGCGAACTAAGGGAGGCCGCCCGGATCCAGGGCTATTTATGCAAGGATGGGAAGACGAATAAGGTAAGCGTTTCCGGACAGGGAAAGAAAGACGACGGCAGGCAGGATTTCCCGGGGAAAAGAATGTTCAGGGGGCAGGAGCACGGACGGGAATCCGCGCGGGATTACATTGAGACCGGTTATGTCCCCCTTGGTGTTAAAGAGGGTTACACCTACCTGGAAGTCGAATTGATCACCGGAAAGCCCCATCAGATCAGGGCGCATCTGGCGAGCATGGGACATCCCCTGATCGGTGATTTCAAATACGGGGAAGAGAAGAGCAACCGCCGCATGAAACGGGAATTCGGGCTTCAGCATCAGCTTTTGCACGCCTGCCGCATCGTCTTTCCGGAGATAGCATCGGGTGTGGGAGCCATTCTCAGCAGACGGACGTTCACAGCGCCGGAGCCGGAACTGTTTTTGGACATAAAGGCATCGTTGGAACTGTAGTGCCTGTAACATGGTGAAACGGAATTTGCATTGCGGATACTGCCATTTGCAACGGAAAAAGAGTCCTGAGGGGCTCTTTTTTCATGCAGGTTTTTTCACGGAAAACAGGCTCCTGACTGACGGATCAGGTCAAGAAACTGATATTTAAGCCAAGAAACTGATTTTCAGCCTGCAGGGGCAGGGATATACTTCTGTTAAGAACAAAATCATTGCTTGGGAGTGCGATTTGAAACAGAAAATATGCCAGCAATGCAAGAGCGGAGGAATTCGTATGAGCCAAATCAGATTTGAGCATGGGAATGAAATTTTTACGTTAGACCATCCCGATAATTACACCTTTCTTTATTTTCCGGTAGCAGGCGAGCAGGGGATCAAGTCCAGCGTGACGCCCAGCCTTGTAGGGGACAGCAAGCTTGACCAGAACACATTCATACTGGAACCGGTCAGCAGTGAAAATCTGCATAGCAGCAGATCTTCCAGGAATTTCTGGTGCTGTGTCGAGGATGGCGGTGCCTGGTCTGCCACAGGTATGTCTGCGGAGGCGGAATATGACAAGGCAACGCCACGGCAGGATGCATGTAGTATAGAGGCGGGCTTTATGTGGCAGACCGTGACAAGGAGCACGGCAAAGTATCAGTTAAAGGCAAAGGTTACAAGCTTCGTACCGATTGGGTACAATGTGGAGATCATGCATGTGGCAATTGAGAATATGTCAGGGACGCCGCAGAAGATTACGCCCATTGCGGCTGTCCCCATATATGGGAGAAGTGCGGACAATATCAGGGATCACAGACATGTTACATCGCTCCTGCATCAGATCACCGTTACGGAACAGGGAATCGAAGTCAAGCCGAAGCTTTCCTTTGACGAGAGGGGGCACCAGAAAAATGAGATTACATATTTTGTATATGGCATCACAGGAAAAGGTGAGATGCCGGAGCATTTTTTTCCCGTCACGGAGGAATTTATAGGGGAGGGAGGAAGCCTGACCGCGCCTCTGGCAGTAAAAAAACATCTTGACGGTGCGAAACCAGGTGCCCGGATTGACGGAAAAGAGGCGATGGGCGGTTTGAAATTCCGGACGGTGGAACTTGCCCCGGGGGGAAAAGAGTCATACACAGTTCTCATCGGCGCGGCTGCGGATGTGGCAGGGATGCGGCAGACAGTGCGGGACTTTGACAGCCGGGAAAAAGTGAAGGCGGAATGGGAGAAAATGAAGGCATACTGGCAGGATAAGGTTAACGTGTCCTTTCAGACCGGAAGCAGGGAAAGGGACAGCTATCTCAAGTGGATCTGCTTCCAGCCCATCCTGAGGCGGCTGTACGGCTGTTCCTTCCTGCCCCACCACGACTATGGAAAAGGCGGAAGGGGATGGCGGGATCTCTGGCAGGACTGCCTGTCGCTGCTCTTCATGAATCCGGAGGGTGTGCGGCAGATGATCGTTGACAATTTCGGCGGCGTCAGGATGGACGGAACCAACGCCACCATCATCGGGGAGAAGCAGGGGGAATTTAAGGCAGACAGGAACAGTATCACCCGCGTCTGGATGGATCATGGTTTCTGGCCCTTCCTTACCGTCAGGCTCTACTTGGACCAGACCGGCGACATGGAAATCCTTGATGAAAAAGTGCCCTATTTCAAGGATCGCCAGGTGCAGAGAGGGTTTGCCGCAGACAGCGAATGGTGCGGGGATTACGGCACACGGCAAAGGACAGGGGACGGAGAGGTCTACAGGGGGAGTATTATAGAACATATTCTGTTACAGCAGCTGTGTGCGTTTTACGAGGTGGGAGAGCACAACCATATCCGGCTTCGCAACGCGGACTGGAACGACGCCCTTGACATGGCGCCGGACCGGGGGGAGAGCGTTGCGTTTACAGGGGCATATGCCTTTAATTTCAAGGTATTGGCGGATTACCTTGAGAAATATGAAGCGGTCACAAAAAGGACGGAGCTGGAACTGATAGAGGACATCAAAATTCTCCTTGGCGGAAATTCCGCGCAGTATGAGGAAACCGGATGGAAAAAGGACATATTGGATCAATATACGGCAACATGCACACACGATATCTCCGGCGGCACGGTCCTTGTTCCCATTGGGGAACTGGTGCGGGATCTCAGGGAAAAGGCGGAGTGGCTGAGGGAGCATATCAGGAAGAATGAATGGGTCACGGACGGGGAAGGAAACGGCTGGTTCAACGGATACTACGATAACAATGGGAAACGGGTGGAAGGCGTGTTCGGCGATAATGTGCGAATGATACTCACCAGCCAGGTCTTTGCCATTATGAGCGGTACGGCCCACAGGGAAATGACGGAAAAAATCTGTAAAAGCGCCGACAGATACCTGTACAGGAAGGAAGCCGGGGGATACCGCATCAATACCAGGTTTGACGAGGATAAATTCGACCTTGGCAGGATGTTTGGCTTCGCCTATGGCGAGAAGGAGAACGGGGCGGTGTTCTCCCATATGACGGTGATGTATGCAAACGCGCTGTACAGCCAGGGCTTTGTGGAAGAAGGGTACAAGGCGCTGCACACGCTGCTGGAGGCGGCGATGGATTTCGGAACCAGCAGGATCTATCCGGGAATCCCCGAGTACTTTGATTCGGACGGGAGGGGGATGTACCACTACCTCACAGGCGCGGCGAGCTGGTTCATGCTGACCATGATCACCCAGGTGTACGGCGTCCGGGGAGAACTGGGGAATCTGACGCTTGCGCCCAGGCTGCTTCCGGAACAGTTTGACAGGGAGGGCAATGCAGGCATCCGGCTGAATTTCCTGAAAAAGACGTTTCAGATACAATACCACAATCCGGACAAACTTACGCCGGAAGCATATGGGATTGTGAAAGCGGAATGTGGGAACAGGCCGCTTGAAGTAAGGGAAGGCAGGGTATCCCTGGACAGAGAATGGATCGAGGCGCTCGGGGATACCGTCCATGTGATCCACGCCACACTGGGGCGCGTCTGAGGGAATGATGTGAGGAAGGAACAGGAGGATACACGATATGCAGTATGGATATTTTGATGATGAAAAGAGGGAATATGTGATCACAAGGCCCGATACCCCGGCGCCCTGGGCCAATTACCTGGGGTCTCCCGAATACGGCGCAGTGATTTCCAACAATGCCGGGGGGTATAGCTTTGCAAAATCGGGGGCAAACGGCAGGATACTGCGCTATGTCTTCAACGGCTTTGACCAGCCGGGACGATATATCTATATCCGGGATAACGACAGCGGGGATTACTGGTCGGCCTCCTGGCAGCCTGTGGGAAAGAACCTGGAGGCATACCAGAGCAGATGCTGCCATGGGACGGGGTACACGAGAATGGAGGCGGATTACGGCGGGATCCATTCGGAAGCGCTGTATTATGTGCCCCTGGGCAAATCCCATGAGGTGTGGAACCTGAAGGTGACCAACAATTCCAATGCGCCAAGAATCCTGAATATTACGGGATACGCGGAGTTTACGAACAACAATAACTATGAGCAGGATCAGGTCAACCTACAGTATTCCCTGTTTATTACAAGGACCTCCTTTGAAGGGAACCGGATCCGCCAGACCATACACGGCAATCTGGACGGGCTGGAGGACGGCAAGGAGGTTGACAACAAGCTGGCCATCGACCGTTTCTTCGGACTGGCCGGGGAAAAGGTGTCATCCTACTGCGGGGACAGGGAAAAGTTCCTGGGACGGTATCACGGATATGGAAATCCTGCAGGGGTCATGGACGGGGACCTGGGCAATGAACTGGGCTACAATGAAAACGGATGCGGGGCGCTTACTGCCACAGTGACCCTGGACGCCTGGGAGACAAGGGAGATCGCTTTCGTCCTGGGCATGAAATACAAGGAGGAGGCGGAGGAAATACTGGCGGGATACGACGACCCTGCCGAAGCCTGTGGGAGGGAATTAAAGGAACTGATTTCCTACTGGCATGAGAAGCTGTCCCATTTCCAGGTGAAGACGCCGGACGTGTCCTTCAATACCATGATCAACACCTGGAATGCCTACAACTGCTTCATGACCTTTATCTGGTCCAGGGCGGCCTCCTTTATCTACTGCGGGCTCAGGAACGGATACGGATACCGGGACACGGTACAGGATATCCAGGGTATCATCCACCTGGCTCCTGAGATGGCGGCGGAGAAGATCCGCTTTATGCTCTCGGCGCAGGTAGACAACGGGGGCGGGCTTCCCCTGGTAAAATTCACCCATGATCCGGGACATGAGGATACCCCGGAGGATGCTTCCTATGTGCAGGAGACGGGGCATCCGGCCTACCGGGCGGACGACGCCCTGTGGCTGTTCCCCACGGTATATAAATACATAGCGGAGTCCGGGAACCTTGGGTTTATCGACGAGGTAATCCCTTTTGCCAACAGGGGGGAGGGAACCGTATATGAACACTTGAAACGGGCCATCGAATTTTCCATGAACCACTCAGGCCCCCACGGCATGCCGGCAGGATTGTACGCGGACTGGAACGACTGCCTGCGGCTGGGGGAGAACGGGGAGTCCTCCTTTGTGGCGATGCAGTATTACTACGCCATGACTATCCTCAGGAAATTCGCCCTGTACAAAAAGGATGAAGCATATCTGGCGTTCCTGGACGAAAAGCAGAGTCAGCTGGGCGGCCTGATACAGCGTTTCTGCTGGAACGAGAACCGGTTCATCAGGGGCTATACGGAAGAAGGGGAAGTCATCGGCAAGCGGACGGACCGGGAGGCGAACCTGTGGCTGAACCCCCAGAGCTGGGCGGTCATCAGCGGACTTGCCACAGAGGAGCAGGCGGACAGCGCATTGGATCAGGTCTATGAGAGACTGAACACGGAATATGGCGCCATCCTTATGGATCCTCCCTATCATCTGGACGCCTTTGACGGGGCGCTTGCCGTCATCTACAATGCAGGGGTCAAGGAAAATGCCGGTATTTTCTCCCAATCCCAGGGATGGATCATTCTGGCGGAGGCTCTCCGGGGACATGGGGAGCGGGCCTTTGCGTATTTCAGGGAAAACGCCCCTGCGGCCCAGAACGACAGGGCGGAGATCCGCAGGCTGGAGCCCTACTGCTACGGGCAGTTCACGGAGGGGAAGGCAAGCCCCCACTTTGGGCGCTCCCATGTGCACTGGCTGACAGGGACGGCGTCCACCGTCATGGTAGGGTGCGTGGAGGGAATCCTGGGCATGCGCCCCGACTTCGGCGGGTTGAAAATAGCGCCGTCCATACCGAAGGACTGGGAGAGCCTGGAAATCCACAAGGATTTCAGGGACCGTCACCTGCATATCACCATACGGAATCCGGGACATGCGGAATCGGGCTTCCGGAGCCTTACGGTAAACGGTATCCGGATGGAAGAAAATTATATTCCGGCGGAGCTGTTAAGCGAACAGACGGAAATAGAAATGTATCTCTCATGACAGATATGATGACAAGATTTTGACATTTTTTGTATTTATCTGGTATATCGGAGAAAGATAAGTAAGATATAATAAGTCCACAAAGCAAGAAGACACTACATAAAGTGTATTTCACAAGGAGGTTTTTCTATGAAAAAGAAATTAGTCGGTATCTTATTGACGGCGGCCATGGCGGCAGGAACATTGGCAGGCTGCGGAAACCAGGCGGCTTCCGGGTCGGGGGAGGAAGGAAAGGTCATCAACATCTATTCCTGGAACAACGAATTCCGTGAGCGTGTGGAGCTCGTCTATTCGGAGGTGAAAGGGACTTCCGCAGACGGCACGGTGACCATCCTGAACGATGGCACGGAGATCCACTGGATCATCAACCCTAACCAGGACGGCGTATACCAGCAGAAGCTGGACGAGGCGCTGCTCAACCAGGGAAGCGCGGCGGCAGACGACAAGATTGACATTTTCCTGACCGAGACCGATTATGTGAACAAGTATACGGACGCGGAGGCAAATGTAGCCATGCCCCTGACCGACCTGGGCATCAATCCGGATACGGATCTGGCGGACCAGTACGGCTTTACCAAGGTGACGGCCTCCGACATGAACGGCGTGCAGAGGGGTTCCACCTGGCAGTGCTGTCCGGGACTGCTGGTATACCGCAGGGATATCGCCAAGGATGTGTTCGGCACGGACGATCCGGCTGCCGTTGGGGAAAAGGTGAAGGACTGGGAGACCCTTAAGGCCACTGCGGAAGAATTGAAGGAAAACGGATATTATACCTTTGCATCTTATGCGGATACCTTCCGTCTCTATGGCAACAGCATAGACGCCCCCTGGGTGGCCCAGGGCGAGACCGTGATCAAGATCGACCAGAAAATCATGGACTGGGTGTTTGATTCCAAGGAATGGCTGGATGCAGGCTATTTCAACCCTGCCGTAAAGGGGCAGTGGAATCCTGACTGGAATCAGGCCATGGGTTCCACATCCAAGGTATTTGCATTCCTTTTCCCGGCATGGGGAATCGATTTTACCCTGAAAGAGAACTGGGACGGGAAGACCGGCGCCTGGGCGGTTACCAATCCTCCCCAGGAATATAACTGGGGCGGCTCCTATGTGCATGCCTGCGTGGGCACGGATAATCCCCAGCATGCCAGGGACATCATTCTGGCTGTAACGGCGGATAAGGATAATTTATTGAAGATTTCCCAGGAAAAGACGGACTTTACCAATACCCAGACCAGCATGAGGGCGGCGGCAAAGGATGACCAAAATTTCTCCTCCGAATTCCTGGGCGGACAGAATCCTTTCACTTACTTTGCGCCTGTGGCGGAAAATATTCAGATTGCGCCTCTTTCCGCCTATGACCAGGGCTGTGTGGAACTGATCCAGAACTCCTTCAGCGATTACTTCCAGGGGAAGGTGGACTTCGACAAGGCAAAGGCAAACTTTGAGACGGCGATCAGAGAGCGCTATCCCGACATAACGGAGATCCAGTGGCCGCAATAAGGAATTGCATGCCGTGGTGCATTTGCTGTACCGCAGCCTATAAAACAGCATCCGCAGGAATACGGAACAGGGCATTTACGGACTGACTGAAGCCGGAAATGCCCTGCCGCGGAGGCATCATTCCCGGGGTGCGGGACAGGAACGGCAACAGTATCCGCAGGAGTGATGCGAACTGGAACTGGAATAGAAAGGAATGGCAGAGTATGAAACAGAAACGTAAAAAGATCGACTATTCAAAATGGGGATATATCTTTATCCTTCCGTTTTTTGCAAGCTTTCTTATCTTTTCATTGATCCCGCTGGTGGACACGATCCGTTACAGCTTCTTTGAATACTACCGCTCAGGGATCAAGGAGGTGGGGCCGAATTTTATCGGACTGGGCAATTACGCCAGCCTGCTACAGTCCGACATGCTGAAATATGCGGGAAATACC
>CANDMD010000060.1 GCA_947385725.1 uncultured Lachnospiraceae bacterium
AGTTCAAAGAGTATTTTCCGAGTAACGCAGTGGAATATTTTGTGTCCTACTACGACTACTACCAGCCCGAGGCGTATGTCCCTTCGTCTGACACTTATATTGCCAAGGATTCCTCCATCAATGACGAGATCGACAAGCTGAGGCTCTCTGCCACCGTATCCCTGACGGAAAGAAGGGATGTCATTGTGGTGGCCAGCGTGTCCTGCATCTATGGACTGGGAAGCCCTGACGAGTATCAGGACATGGTGGTGTCCCTGCGCCCGGGCATGGTGAAGGACAGGGATCAGGTTCTGCGGGAACTGGTAGATATCCAATATACCAGGAATGAGATGGATATGCAGAGAGGATGTTTCCGCGTCCATGGGGATGTGGTGGAGGTTTATCCCGCACAGGGCGGCGATTACTTTATCCGCATAGAATTTTTCGGGGATGAGATCGACCGGATTACGGAGGTGGAGCCCCTGTCCGGAAAGGTTCACGCTGAGTTAAAGCATATCGCCATATTCCCTGCGTCCCACTATGTGGTTTCCCAGGAGAAGATCAGGATAGCCTGCGACAATATTGAAAAAGAGATGGAGGAGCGGGTGCGTTACTTTAAAGGAGAGGACAAGCTCATCGAAGCGCAGCGTATCGCCGAGCGGACAAACTTTGACGTGGAGATGCTGAGGGAAACAGGATTCTGTTCCGGTATAGAGAATTACTCCAGGCATCTGAACGGGTCCAGACCGGGCGAACCGCCAATGACGCTGATGGACTTTTTCCGGGATGATTTCCTGATCATTGTAGACGAATCCCACATGACCATTCCTCAGATCAGGGGGATGTATGCGGGGGATCGTTCCCGAAAGAATACGCTGGTAGAGTATGGATTCCGCCTGCCTTCGGCGTTGGATAACCGTCCTCTGAATTTTGAAGAATTTGAAGCACATATCGACCAGATGATGTTTGTGTCTGCAACGCCCTCCGACTATGAGGAGGCACATGAGTTATTGCGCACGGAACAGATCATCCGTCCCACGGGGCTTTTGGATCCGGAGGTGGATGTGCGGCCCGTGGAGGGACAGATCGACGATCTGATCGGAGAGATAAACAAGACGGTTGCGGCGCACAATAAGGTATTGATCACCACATTGACAAAGCGTATGGCGGAAGATCTTACCAACTATATGAACGAGGTGGGTGTGCGTGTGAAATATCTGCATTCCGACATTGATACACTGGAGAGGGCGGAAATCATCCGAGACATGCGCCTGGACGTGTTTGATGTGCTGGTGGGCATCAATCTGCTGCGGGAGGGGCTGGACATCCCTGAGATCGCCCTGGTAGCTATTCTGGATGCGGATAAGGAAGGTTTCCTGCGCAGCAGCACTTCCCTGATCCAGACCATCGGCCGTGCGGCCAGGAATGCGGAGGGGCATGTGGTCATGTATGCGGATACCATTACGGATTCCATGCGGATCGCACTGGATGAAACCAACCGACGCAGAGAGATTCAGATGAAATATAATGAGGAACATGGCATCACTCCCCAGACGATCAGGAAGGCCGTGCGTGATCTGATCAGTATTTCCAGGGCAGTGGCGAAGGAGGAGATGCGGTTTGAAAAGGATCCTGAATCCATGGACCGCAAGGAACTGGAGAAGCTGATCGCGGAGGTTCAGAAGAAGATGCAGAGGGCTGCGGCAGACCTGAACTTTGAAGCGGCTGCGGAACTGCGTGACAAGATGATAGAATTGAAGAAGAATCTGCAGCAGCTGAGTGAGGGCTGAGCGGAAAAAACATGCTTTACATTAAAATTTTTCAATGATATGATACGGAAGAATCGGATTTGTATTTTGCCATCCTGGGATGGATTGCAATTGCACAGATGAAAATTTTCACGGGTTTTTGCCGGAGATCGACGAGACAGCATATTAGAATCAGAAAAGGAAGATAAGGGAAATGGAAGAAACAAAGAAGATGCGTCCCCGCAGTCAGGGAACAGGCGGCTATATCAAAGTTCGGGGAGCCTGCGAAAACAACTTAAAGAATATTGATGTGGATATCCCAAGGAATGAATTGGTGGTTCTGACAGGAATGTCAGGTTCCGGCAAATCTTCCCTGGCCTTTGATACAATCTATGCGGAGGGACAGCGCCGTTATATGGAATCGCTTTCCTCCTATGCCAGAATGTTCCTGGGACAGATGGAAAAGCCTAATGTGGAGAGGATTGACGGACTGTCTCCCGCGATTTCCATTGACCAGAAATCCACCAACCGGAATCCCCGCTCCACCGTGGGCACTGTGACGGAGATTTATGACTATTTCCGCCTGCTGTACGCCAGGATCGGGATTCCCCACTGCCCCAACTGCGGGCGGGAGATCGCGAAACAGACTGTGGACCAGATGGTGGATCAGATCATGGCGCTGGGACAGGGGACAAGGATCCAGCTGCTGGCGCCGGTGGTCAGGGGCCGAAAGGGTCAGCATGAGAAGGTATTGGACAGAGCCAAGAAAAGCGGGTATGTCCGTGTAAGGATAGACGGCAGCTTATATGAATTGACAGAGGAAATCTCCCTGGATAAAAATATCAAACACAATATTGACATCGTGGTGGATCGTCTGGTGGTAAAGGAAGGGATTGAGCGCCGCCTTGCGGATTCCATTGAGAATGTGCTGGCGCTGGCGGACGGCCTGCTGCTGGTGGATGTGATCGACGGGGAACCGATCACTTTCAGCCAGAGCTTTTCCTGCCCTGACTGCGGGATCGGCATCAGCGAGATCGAGCCCAGGAGCTTCTCCTTTAACAATCCTTTCGGAGCCTGTCCGGAGTGCGTTGGCCTGGGCTACAAAATGGAGTTTGACGAGGATCTCATGATTCCGGACAAGCGTCTGAGCATCCGCCAGGGCGCCATTGCCGTGACCGGCTGGCAGTCCTGTACGGATAGAACCAGCTTTACCAATGCCGTACTACAGGCGCTGTGCAAGGAATATCATTTTGATCTGGATACCCCCTTTGAGGAATATCCGGAAAAGATCAGAAATATTCTGCTCTTCGGAACCGACGGCAAGGAAGTGCAGGTTCACTATCAGGGACAGCGCGGGCGGGGAGTGTACCCGGTGGCTTTTGAAGGACTGGTCAAAAATGTGGAAAGAAAATATAAGGAGACGTTTTCCGAGACCATGAAGCAGGAGTATGAGAGTTTCATGAGGATCACTCCCTGCAAACAGTGTAATGGAATGCGTCTGAAAAAGGAGTCCCTGGCGGTGACGGTCTGCGATAAGAATATTTATGAGATCACCTCCTTTTCCATACGTGATCTCTATGATTTCCTGGGAAGTATGGAATTGACGAAACAGCAGCAATTGATCGGAAAACAGATCTTAAAGGAAATCCGTGCGCGGGTGGGCTTCCTGGTGGATGTGGGGTTGGATTATCTGTCCCTGTCCAGGGCTACCGGGACCCTGTCCGGCGGCGAGAGCCAGAGGATCCGTCTGGCTACCCAGATCGGTTCCGGTCTGGTGGGTGTCTGCTATATCCTGGATGAGCCCAGTATCGGCCTGCACCAGAGGGATAATGATAAATTGCTGAATACCCTGAAAAATCTCCGGGATCTGGGGAACACCCTGATTGTGGTGGAGCATGACGAGGACACCATGCGGGCGGCGGATTATGTGGTGGATATCGGTCCCGGCGCAGGCTCCCATGGCGGCGAAGTGGTAGCCTGCGGCACGGCGGAAGAGATTATGGAAAATCCGGAGTCCATCACAGGGAAATACCTGAGCGGCGAATTGAAGATCCCCGTGCCCGAAACCCGGAGAAAGCCTGCGGGATGGCTGAAGGTACTGGGAGCCCGGGAGAATAACCTGAAAAATATCAATGTGGATTTTCCGCTGGGTGTCATGACCTGTGTCACCGGCGTGTCCGGTTCCGGTAAAAGCTCGCTGGTAAATGAGATCCTATATAAGCATCTGGCAAGAGACCTGAACCGCGCCAGATGTATTCCCGGAAAGCATAAGGGGATCGAGGGGATGGAGCGGCTGGATAAGGTCATCAATATAGACCAGTCCCCCATTGGACGGACGCCCCGATCCAATCCTGCTACTTACACCGGCGTATTCGACCAGATCAGGGATCTGTTTGCGTCCACCCCGGATGCCAAGGCGAAGGGGTACACCAAGGGGCGTTTCAGCTTCAATGTGAAAGGCGGACGGTGCGAGGCCTGCGGCGGCGACGGTATCATCAAGATCGAGATGCATTTCCTGCCGGATGTGTATGTGCCCTGTGAAGTCTGCGGCGGCAAGAGATATAACAGGGAAACATTGGATGTGAAATACAAGGGAAAGAATATTTTTGACGTACTGGATATGACAGTGGAGGAGGCGCTTCCTTTCTTTGAGCATCTGCCCTCCATCCGCAACAAGATACAGACACTGTATGACGTGGGACTTTCCTATCTGAAACTGGGACATCCCTCCACCACACTCTCCGGCGGAGAGGCGCAGCGGATCAAGCTGGCTACGGAATTGTCGAAACGGAGTACGGGAAGAACCATCTACATTCTGGACGAGCCTACCACAGGACTGCATTTCGCGGATGTGCATAAGCTGGTGGAGATCCTGCACCGGCTGGCGGACGGAGGGAATACGGTGGTGGTCATTGAACATAACCTGGATGTGATCAAGACGGCGGATTTTATCCTGGACATCGGTCCCGAGGGCGGTGACAGGGGCGGAACGGTCATTGCCAAAGGCACGCCGGAACAGGTGGCGGACAATGACAAATCTTATACGGGCATGTATATCAGGAAGATGCTGGAAAGGAAGTAATTATTACAGATGGAACAGGCAAGAAACAGAGCGATAACCTATGTGTTCGGCGTGGCGGCTTTTGCAAATCTCTTTTTGGTTTTGTGTTATGCGCCTTTTGCGGAGTATGCATATAAGAGACAGACAGATATACCCAATATAGTGTTGCTGGCGGGAGCCGTCATCATATTGTCGCTCCTGTATCTGTGTATGCGCAGGTTCGAGGACAGGATTGCGGCAGTGTTTGGCAGGGGCTATACGGCCACGGGTGTGCTCTTTCTCGCTGAAATCTACTGGACCTGCAATGCCTGTTTTAAAACCGGCTGGGATGCAGGCGACTGCATGCTGCCGTCTGCCATTGAACTTTCATACGGACTGCCGATATCCAACTCGGCATATTTTTCCATGTGTCCCAATAATATAGTGTTGTTGTGGATTCAATCCAGGGTGTTAAAGTTTGGGTGGCGTTTCAGTATCCTGGACAGAGGAACCGGGGAAATGTCGCTGGTGGTATTAAACTGCCTTATCTCGGCGATTACTGCTTTGCTGATTTATCGTATCGTTGTCAAACTGGTCAACCGGCATATGGCACTGTTCATATGGGTGGTATACGCGCTCTATATGGGATTGTGCCCCTGGCTACTGATCTCTTATTCCGACAGTGTGGCATTGGTGTTTCCCATAATGGTGGTGTGGTTGTATATGGAGAAAGAGAGGAAACCCTGGATGAAATGGTTTCTAATCGGTTTCTTTGGATTTGGAGTGTTCTATATTAAGCCCCAGGGCTGTATTGTGCTGATTGCCGTGATCCTGGTTGAATTATTGGAATTTATTTATACGAAAAACAAGGCATGGAAGGAACTTGCCATGAAAGCCGCCCTGATTCTGCTGGCCGTTGTGACAGCATATGGCATACAGCTTCTGATGCTGCGGGATACCGGACTGGAGCCGGAAAAAGGAAGGGATTTTGGGATTGCCCATTTTCTGATGATGGGATTAAACGAAGAGACGAACGGCGGATACTGGCAGGAAGATGCCCTGTTTTCCTATGATATTTCAGATCCGGGAGAACGCAGGAGTGCAGACCTGCGGGAGGCTGGCCGGCGTGTCCGGGATTATGGCTTTGGCGGTATGCTGGAGCACCTGGCGAAAAAGCAACTGGTCAATTTTGGGGACGGGGTCTTTGCCTGGGGGCAGGAGGGAGGATTTTACACGGAGGTCTTTGAGCGGAGGAACAACTATATTTCCGGAATGATCCGTTCCCTATATTATGATTTTGAAAAGAATATGTATGTCATGGAGAATTATATGCAGTTTTTCTGGGTCTGGGTGTTGTGCTTCATGGGTGTGGCCGCGCTGAAAAAGGAAAACTCAAAGGTGGAAAATATATGTATGCTTTCTGTCCTGGGATTGATTCTGTTCCAACTGCTGTTTGAGGCGCGGGCGAGGTATGTATATTGCCATGTCCCCCTTATGCTGGTGCTTGCGGCGGCAGGATTTGCAAATTTTACGGGAAGAATGAAAAATATCATAAAGAATTTCAGAAAATAGGCCGATATAAACATAGTGGTTGGTTTCATGTATGTAAAATATGCCAAGTTTTGAAAAAAATCTTAAAAAAAAATATTACCCCTATCAATTTGAAAAAATTTCGGTTATAATAACATAGTGTATGACTACGTTTACAGACCGATAAGGATCGGATAAGATAGGATGAGGACAATTTTGAGATGATTGAAAGGGGTATATAGACATGCAGTGTACAGATATCGGAATCGATTTGGGTACAGCCAGCATTTTGGTATACATCAGAGGTAAAGGCGTTGTGTTGAAGGAACCCTCTGTTGTGGCGTTTGACAGAGATACAAATAAAATTAAAGCCATTGGCGAGGATGCCCGGCTGATGCTTGGAAGGACGCCTGGCAATATCATTGCAGTCCGTCCTTTGAGGCAGGGTGTCATTTCGGATTACACCGTGACGGAAAAGATGATGAAATATTTTATCCAGAAAGCGTTGGGCAAGAGAACCTTCCGTAAGCCCCGCATTGCGGTCTGCGTTCCCAGCGGCGTTACCGAGGTTGAGAAGAAAGCGGTGGAGGATGCAACCTATCAGGCGGGTGCAAGGGAGGTTTCCATTATTGAGGAGCCCATTGCGGCAGCCATCGGTGCGGGAATTGATATTTACAAACCCTGCGGCAACATGATCGTGGATATCGGGGGAGGAACCTCCGACATTGCAGTGATCTCCCTGGGAGGCACTGTGGTCAGCGCTTCCATTAAGATCGCCGGAGATGACTTTGACGAGGCAATCGTCCGCTACATGCGTAAAAAACATAATCTGCTGATCGGTGAGAGAACCGCCGAGGATCTCAAGATCAAGATCGGTTCCGCATATAAGCGGCCCGAGGTTGACTATATGGATGTAAGGGGGCGTAACCTGGTTACAGGACTGCCCAAGACAGTAAAGGTTTCCTCTGAGGAAACGGAGGAGGCTCTTCGCGAGACCACCTCACAGATCGTGGAGACGATCCACAGCGTCCTGGAGAAGACGCCCCCCGAACTGGCTGCGGATATTGCGGACAGAGGGATTGTTTTGACCGGCGGCGGAAGCCTGCTGAGGGGGCTGGAGGATCTGATCTCCGCCAAGACGGGGATCAATACCATGACAGCTGAAGATCCCATGACGGCTGTGGCAATAGGAACGGGCAGATATGTGGAATTCCTGTCCGGATACAGGGAAGAGTAACGGCCGGATAGATACAAATATACAGGAAAGCATAACAGCCCGGATGGATTCGAATATGCAGGGAAGCATAACAGTCCGGATAGATACAAATATATAGGGAAACAAACAGTCCGGATGGATTCAAATGTATAGGGAGCATAACAGTCCGGATGGATCTGAATATATACAGGGTAGAATAACATTCCGGCATCAGATCCGGAATACAGAAAGGAGAAATTCCCATGCTGAAGGGGTTGTATACCGCATATACAGGCATGATCAATGAACAGCACCGTATGGACACCATGACCAACAACCTGGCCAATGTGACCACGGTGGGATTTAAGAAGGAGGGCGCTACCAGCCAGGCATTTCAGGATATCCTGACTGTGAAGATCAAGGATGAGTCCATGGGAAGCACCCGTATTGCACAGCCGCTGGGCTTTGATAATCCGGGGGTGAAGATCGGGGAAAACTATACGGATTATACACAGGGGTCTTTCCGTATCACGGATAATACGTATGATCTTGCCTTGGCGGGAGATGGTTTCTTTAAGATTGAATACCGCAACAGAGCCAACGAGACTTCTGACGTGTATACCAGGAACGGTCAGTTTACCTTGGACAGACAGGGATATCTGGTGACGGAAGACGGCGATTATGTACTGGATACCCAGAACCGTCATATCCGGCTGAACACGCTGCTGGATTCCAGGATTACCAATGATGGCACAATTTATCAGAATAATGTCGCCGTGGCCAGGATTCAGGTGACCGATTTCGAAGATTACAACTATCTGGAGAAGTTCGGCGAGAATTATTACCGGCTGATGGAGGGAGCGACCACCACCAATGCCAATGCGGAGGTCAAGTCGGGTTATCTGGAAATGTCCAATGTGAATATCGTGTCCGAAATGGTGAATATGATTGCCATAACCCGTCAGTATGAAAGTAACCAGAAGGTGATCCAGACATACGATGAGTCGTTGGAGATTGCAGCAACCCAGTTAGGCAGACTACAGTAATTCCGGCGGGAGACCGGACAGCATAAGATGATAAGGGGTAAGTAGCAGGAAGGGAGATACATAATGGTACGTAGTTTATGGACAGCAGCAACAGGCATGATCGGTCAGCAGACCAATATAGATACGATTGCCAACAATCTGGCGAATGTAAATACCCAGGGTTACAAGACCCAGGTAAATGAGTTTAAGAGTCTCTTGTATCAGACACTTCAGACGGAGACTACTTCCTCGAACGGCGATCCGAAGCCTACCAGCGCTCAGGTTGGCCTGGGTGTCCGCAATTCGGCGATCACATCCATATTCCGGGAGGGAAATCTGTATGCTGCCGAGAGTGACACCGCTTTTGCCATTGACGGTAAAGGATTTTTTGCGGTGAGGGCTGATGACGGCAATACCTATTATACCAGGAACGGCGATCTTAAATTTGTACTGGCAAGCAACGGGAGTATGCTGGCTGACTCCGACGGCAGACCGGTTCTGAGCACTACCGGTCAGCCCATTATTCTGAGCAACCAGTATGTTTTGAGCAATATTGAAGTGACGAAGGACGGACAGCTCTGTTATCCGGATGCCCAAAAGAATCCGCAGCCCATCGGAATAGCCATCGGTGTATTCCAGTTCAATAACCCCAATGGTCTGTCCAAGGAGGGCGACAGTCTCTATGCACAGACGGCGGCCAGCGGGCAGGCGCTGAATGAGGCGACGACGCCGAACCTCCAGAGAAGCAATGTGCTTCAGAAATATCTGGAAGGCTCCAACGTGCAGGTGGTGGATGAAATGGTAAATATGATTGTGGCGCAGCGTGCCTATGAACTCAATTCCAAGGCGATCACCACTTCCGATGAGATGCTGCAGCAGGCGAATAACTTGAGACGTTAATAAGAAACTGTAGTTTCTGAGGAGGACGACAGATGGATTTTAGCAATGTAACGGCCATGTATACGGACACTTACGCAAATGCGTCAAACCAGGCGGCTGACAGACTTCAGAATAAACTGAATGGAGCGGACTATGCGAAGGCTACCGATGATGAATTGATGGATGCCTGCAAGCAGTTCGAGGCATATTTTATAGAGCAGATGTTCAAGGAGATGGTGAAAACCATTCCTTCGGAGTCCGCAGGTTCCGGTTCCATGAACTCCATGATGGATTACTATAAGGATCAGATGATACAGGGAATTGCGGAGGAGGCCTCCAACCAGAATGGCGGTTTCGGACTGGCTCAGATGCTGTATGAACAGATGCGCCGTAATTACGGATTGGATAGTGTGAGTGCAGGGACAATTGTGGAATAAGTATGGGAGAATCTAAGCGTATCTAAATCGGGCTGCCAATATTCGGCAGCCTGTCTTCATTCCCGCGAGCAATGAGTCAAGTCAGCATAGCTGACTTTGTGCCGTGCCAGCACGAGCATAAAGCCAATATGGTTGGCTTGGCGAATGCCGCGAGGGTCAAATGCCCCGCTTTCTGGGCGCTTCAAGCATGATGTCCCGTTGTTTGCGGCGGGGGTATGACATTACAGGAGATTACAGGACGATCATATATGGAAACAATCAACGGATATGTGGAGCACATCATTTTTCAAAACAGCGAGAACGGCTATACGGTCATGAACCTGGTGACGGGGGAGGAAGAGGTCACCTGCGTTGGTATGTGCAGGGGACTGACCCAGGGGGAAAATATTGTGGCCCAGGGGGAATATACGGAACACCCCGTCTATGGGAAACAGTTCAAACTGTCAGGCTTTCAGGTGACAGCGCCCGGTGACAGCGCCAGCATGGAGAGATATCTTGCTTCCGGGGCTGTCAAGGGAGTGGGGCCGGCTCTGGCGGCAAGGATCGTGAAAAAATTTGGTGACGATACGTTCCGTATCATTGAGGAAGAACCGGAACGCCTGACGGAGGTCAAAGGCATCAGTGAGAGGAAGGCCCAGGAGATCGCTGTGCAGATGGAGGAAAAGAAGGAACTGCGGGAAGCGCTGGTCTATCTGCAGCAGTTTGGAATTTCGAACACCCTGGCGGTACGGATCTATGACACCTATGGGATGCAGCTCTACAGTGTGATGAAGGAGAATCCTTACCGGCTGGCGGAAGACGTGTCCGGGATAGGTTTTAAAATGGCGGACGAACTGGCGGCAAAGATCGGGATCCACACAGACTCCGATTATCGGATCAGGAGTGGAGTGTTCTACACGCTTTTGCAGGCTGTGGGGGAAGGCCACTGTTATCTGCCGATGGATGTGCTCCTGAGGAGGGCACATATTCTGCTGGATGTGGAGGAGGAGCATATACGTTCCCAGCTGGATAATATGATGATGGATAAGAAACTGGTGATCAAGGGAGACTGTGTCTTCGCAGCGTCCTACTATTATGCGGAACTGAATTGCGCCAGGATGCTGATGCAGCTCAACATTCCCATGGGGGAGGCGGAGAGTCTGCCTTCCCAGGAGACAGCAGTGGAAAAGCAGCTGGAGCGGCTGGCGGGAGAACTCCGGATGGAATTGGATGAGTTGCAGCTCAGCGCGGTGATGCAAAGTATCCGAAATGGACTTTTTATCCTGTCAGGCGGCCCGGGAACCGGAAAGACTACCACCATCAATATGATCATCCGCTACTTTGAGGCGGCGGGGCTGGATATTTTCCTGGGTGCGCCCACCGGACGTGCCGCAAAGCGCATGACGGAGGCCACCGGGTTTGAGGCGAAGACACTGCATCGCATGCTGGAATTGAATAGCGCCCTGTCCGATGACAGCACCAGAAAAGTCAGGTTTGAGAGAAATGAAGAGAACCCCCTGGAAGCGGATGTGATCATCATAGATGAAATGTCCATGGTGGATATCCAGCTGTTTCAGGCATTGCTTCGGGCCATCGTACCTGGAACCAGACTGATCATGGTAGGCGACGTGAACCAGCTGCCCAGTGTGGGGCCGGGGCAGGTGCTTCGGGATCTGATCGGGAGCGGCGCGTTTCCGATGATGGAATTAAAGAGAATCTTCCGGCAGGCGGAAAAAAGTGACATTGTTGTCAATGCCCATTGCATCAACAATGGTGAGCAGATAGTAATGGATAATAAATCCAGGGATTTCTTTGTGCTGGAAAGAAATGACGTCAATGTCATATACAAGCACTTGATTTTGCTGATCCGCGACAAACTGCCAAAGTACGTGAATGCCTCCCCCTTTGATATTCAGGTGCTGACGCCCATGAGGAAGGGAAGCCTGGGATGCGAGACCTTAAACGGGATATTACAGCGCTACCTGAACCCTCCCGACCCGAAGAAAAAGGAGCATATCAGCGGCGAGACCGTATACCGGGAGGGCGATAAGGTGATGCAGGTCAAAAATAATTATCAGCTCGAATGGGAGGTCGTCAGCAGGTATCACATTCCCATCGACAGGGGGATGGGCATTTTTAACGGCGATATGGGGCGCATCCTGGAGATCAATGAGAATGCGTCCTCCCTTGTAGTGGAGTATGATGAACAGAGGCGGGTGACATACCCCTTTTCCCTGCTGGAGGAACTGGAGCTTTCCTATGCCATCACCATCCATAAGTCCCAGGGGAGCGAATATCCGGCGGTAATCCTGCCATTGCTGTCCGGCCCAAGGATGCTGTTCAACAGGAACCTGCTCTACACGGGGATCACCAGGGCAAGAAACTGCGTCACGATCCTGGGGAGCGCCGGCACGGTGCGGGAGATGATAGACAATATCAGTGATAACAGGCGTTATACTGCGTTGAAGGAAAGGATACAGGAAATGTGCCATGCGGAATGGTAAGGGAACCACAGGGATTGTTCAACTTCTTTTCCCGTTGAGATGTCCGGTCTGTGACAGGATCGCGCGTCCCGCCGGGGAGAAGATCTGCACGGAGTGCATGGGGAAGCTGAAGCTTCTGACACCGCCGTGGTGTATGCGGTGCGGGAAAAAGCTGGCCGGGGAGGGGGAATTTTGCCGGGATTGTCAAAATAAAAAGCATGAATTTGTGCGGGGCAGGGCACTATATGAGTATCAGGGTGCCGCCGAGTCCATCTATCGATTTAAATACGGGAAGCGCCAGGAGTACGCCGACTTCTTTGGTGAGGAAATTGTCAGATATCTGGGTGATTTTATCAGAGAAGTGGCACCGGATGCATTGATCCCCATACCGCTGCACCGGAAACGCATGGAGAAGCGGGGCTATAATCAGGCCGCGCTGCTGGCAGAGGCGGTGGGAAGGTATTCCGGTGTGCCGGTCAATGGTAAAATGCTCGTGAGAGTGAAGAATACAACCCCATTAAAACTACAAAATCCTTCTGAACGGCAAAATAATTTGAAAAAAGCTTTCAATATAGGTGAAAATGATGTAAAATTAAATACAACTGTAATTATTGATGACATCTATACTACCGGCAGCACCATCGATGAGGCGGCAAGAACCTTAAAAAGTGCCGGAGTGAAAAAAATCTATTTTATCACCCTGGCCTGCGGAGCAGGCTCTTAGAGGAAAAGGAGGATGTTATGAACGTAAGGAATTGTAGGAGTTGTGGACGCATTTTCAATTACATTGCGGGACCCCATATCTGCCCCAGTTGCCGCGAGAAACTGGAAGAAAAATTCCAGGAAGTGAAGGAATACATACGGGATCACAAGGGTGCGGGCATCAATGAGGTTGCGGAGGCCTGTGGCGTGGATATAGGACAGATCCATCAATGGCTTCGTGAAGAGCGCCTGGAAGTGACGGAGGACTCCCCGATCCAGCTTGCCTGTGAAAATTGCGGCGCTTTTATCAGAAGCGGCAGATTCTGTGACAAATGCACCAACAGTGTGGCGCAGGGCTTCCAGAGTGTGCTGAATGCGAATGCGCCCAGACAGCCCGAACTTAAGAAGAAGCCGGAGAAAGAAAATCCCAAGATGAGATTCCTGTAGGATTCAGGGTGGGTTCCGGCTTATGGAGGAAATCCATGTTAAATGAAGAACGCATTATCTTAATGACACAATTGGCGGCATATGAGGTGAATGAGGGCAAAAGGAACGTAAAGATCGGTAATTATTTTCGGAGTGATTACATTGCGATCCAGGTCTTGAAATCCATTGTCAGCGCATCCATTGCTTTTGCGATTGTGTTTGCTTTGTATGTCTTATATGATTTTGAAAATTTTATGCAGGACCTGTATAAAATAGATTTGATAGCTTTCGCGCGGGATGTCCTGATCCGTTACGGCATCTCGGTGGTGGCATATGGGGTGATCACCTACATCATATGCACCTACCGGTATTCCAGGGTCAGGCGGAGCCTGAAGCGTTACTATCATAATTTAAAGAAGCTGAGTTCCATGTACCGGGAGTGATCAGTGCCGCAGGGGGCGGGACGGAGACCGGTATGACAGGAAACAGGGGATCAGCTGGAGGACAGAATGACTGGTTTACTTGAGTTTAGAGAAAAAATAAAACAGCTTTACATCAAAACGGAATTCCTTTTGGTGCCGTTTCTGAAATTTTTGCTGGCGCTGGTGGCGTTGATAACCTTGAACGGACAGCTGGGATATATGACAAAGCTGGACAATATAGCCATTGTACTGATCGTGGCGCTGATGTGTTCTTTCCTGCCAAACGGATTTATAATCCTGTTTGCCGCGCTGTTCAGTCTGCTGCATATCTATGCGTTGTCCATGGAGGCGGCGGCAGTGTCATTGTGCATGTATCTGGTGATGTTCCTGCTCTTCTTCCGCTTCAGTCCTAAGGATTCGCTGGTGGTAGTGCTGACGCCGCTGCTCTGTGTGATGAAGATACCTTTTGTAATCCCACTGGCAGTAGGGCTGCTCTGTGGACCTGCTTCCATTGTATCGATTGGCTGCGGCGTTTTTGTATATTACCTGCTTGACACTGTGATCAGCAGTGCGCCCACGATCAATGCCATGGGTGAGGACGAGACGACTGCGAAGCTGAGACTGGTCATTGACGGGATTCTGGGCAATAAGGCCATGCTGGTGATGATTGCGGCTTTTGCCATCACTGTGCTGGTGGTGTACCTGATCAGGAGAATGTCCATAGACCACTCCTGGACCATCGCCATGGTGGCGGGCGTGATGACAAACATTGTGATCCTTCTGATCGGCGATTTGCTGTACGATACCAATATGTCGGTCGTCAGTGTCCTGCTGGGATCCGTCCTTGCACTGGCAGCCGGGAAGCTGATAGAGTTTTTCCGGTTCTGTGTGGACTACAGCCGCACGGAAAAGGTACAGTTCGAGGATGACGAATACTATTATTATGTGAAAGCCGTTCCCAAGATGACGGTATCCATGGCCACGAAGACAGTGAAAAAGATCAATTCCCAGACCAGGATGTCTCAGCAGACGAGGAATCCTTCCGGAAGGAGCGTGGTGACGGAGCACACAGGGAGAAGACCCTCCGGTTCCTCAAGAGTGCAGGGAAACCGAGGGAATTACCGTGGCGGACGGAGTGTCACCATCAATGGACAGGACGCCGGAGACATGCAGGATCTGGATTCGGAAGATTTTGAGGAATTATTTTAACAGGAATACCGATACAATTGTAGGGAATGAAGTGAAGGGACTCATTGAAACAGCATGGAATGGGTAGAAAGAGTTGTAAACTATTTTAAGAGTGTCGGGATTTATGGTACAACAATGAGCCTGGGCGATGTACTGGAAATATTGATCGTCGCGTTCTTGTTGTACTATGTCTTGGCGTGGATGAAAAATACCAGGGCATGGCTGTTGTTGAAGGGCTTCATCATGATATGCGTCTTTCTGGTGGTGGCATATCTGCTGGATATGAGTACCATCATGTGGATGGCGCGGAACATCCTGGGGTTTGCGGTGACGGCTATCATTGTGGTGATGCAGCCCGAACTGCGCCATGCCCTTGAGGAACTGGGGAAGAAAGCATTTATTCCCACTCCCGGCTCCAGGGATCAGGGAAACTTTTCAGAGAGGACCATAAATGAAATTACCAAGGCGTGTGTGGAAATGGGGAAGGTTAAGACCGGAGCGCTGATCGTGATTGAGCAGAAGGAAACCCTGAAAGACTATGAGCGCACGGGGATTGAAGTGGACGGTCTGGTCACCAATCAGCTGCTGATCAATATTTTTGAACATAATACGCCTCTTCATGACGGAGCTGCGATCATACGGGGCAACCGTGTGACTTCCGCAACCTGCTATCTGCCGCTGTCCGACAATCTGAGCCTGAGCAAGGAACTGGGAACCCGTCACCGTGCCGGCGTGGGTATCTCGGAGGTGACAGACTCCCTGACCATCATTGTCTCGGAAGAGACCGGTAAGATCAGCGTTGCCTGTGAGGGCAAGCTGGAGCGCGGCCTGGATGGTGTGGCATTGAAAAACAGGCTGGAACTGCTTCTGAATGACAGTGACGGAGGAAACAGGAGCAGACGGAAATGGATGGGAAGGAGCAGGCGCAAGAATGAAAAAAAAGATATTTCATAACTGGGGACTGAAGCTTGCCTCCCTGCTGCTGGCAGCCATCCTGTGGTTTCTGGTCATACAGCTGGATGACCCAAAGAAATCACAGACTTTTTATAACATTCCCGTAACACTGGTCAACACAGAACTTCTGGATCAGGGAGACAAGTTTTATGAGGTCCTGGACAATACGGATACGGTGCGGGTGACGGTGACGGCGCCCACCAGCATGTTCGGTCAGCTTCGCGCCACGGATATTGTTGCGGAGGCGGATGTAAGCCGTCTGACAGACATTAATACGATCCCGATCACATACTCTGTTTTAAATGTGGGCATTGATTCCAGCTCCATCAAGGGAGATCATGATACGGTGCGCCTGAATATCGAGCAGAGGGTAAACCGTTGGGTGAAAGTGCAATACACCACTGCAGGTGAAGTGGCGGAGGGGTACATTGTCGCTGACGCTGCCGCCGACCAGACCATGATCAGGGTCAGCGGTCCCAAGTCCGTAGTGGACAGGATCGATCATGCGGGCGTGGAGATCGATGTGTCGGGAGCGACCAGCAGCCTGTCTGCGAATGTGGAGGTGCTTTTCTATGATGCGGAGGATGCGTGGGTGGAATCTGACAATCTCGTCATGGACGTGAATTATGTCCATATGTCGGTGGAGGTACTGGCGGCCAAGCCCGTACCTGTGGAGGCCAATGTCTCAGGAACCCCTGCAACCGGATTCCTGGCTACCGGGGAGGTACAGTGCGAGCCTGCCATGGTCAATGTCGCGGGCAGCGTATATGCCCTGAACAATATCAGCAGGATTGTGATCCCCGAAGAACTGATGAGCCTGGACGGGGCGGAGGGTGATGTGATCAATGTGATCAACATCCGCGAACTTCTGCCTGACAATATCAGATTTGCGGACAAAAGTGACTTCAATGGACGGGTAACCGTTACCGCTTTTGTAGAGCCGGAGGCGGAGCGCACTTTGCAGATTCCCAAAGGCAATGTGGCCGTGATCAATATACCGGAAACGATGACGGCGGATCTTTCCGTGACGGAGGAATACTACGAGGTGGAGATATCGGGTCTTGAAGCTATGGTATCTTCTGTTGACCCCAATGGGATAACGGGAATCGTGGATGTGCAGGCGTGGATGGAGAAGGAGGGGATGGAGCATTTAACTCCCGGGACGTATCAGATCCCGATCAGCTTTAATATAATAGAGGAAATAAAGATAGATGGCGAGATAACGGCAAAAGTTATCGTTGCCAGAGCGGAGGAGTAAAATATGGCTAGACTATTTGGAACGGACGGTGTAAGGGGGGTCGCCAATGAGGAACTGACCCCCACGCTTGCAATGCAGCTGGGGCAGGCAGGCGCTTACGTGCTGACGAAGGAGA
>CANDMD010000061.1 GCA_947385725.1 uncultured Lachnospiraceae bacterium
ACCACCACCCAACAGAACACTCTTTCCCTACACGACGCTCTTCCGATCTGGTTTGTCAACGAGATGGAGTTTGACAGATTGGGTGTGTTCCCCTATTCCCAGGAGGAGGACACGGCGGCTGCGGTGATGCCAGACCAGGTCGAGGAGGCTGTGAAGGAGACCCGCAGGGATGAACTGATGGAATTGCAGCAGGCCATCGCTTTTGAAAAAGCGGAGGATATGACCGGCAGGGTGCTGACCGTCATGGTGGAGGGCAAGGTGGCGGACGAGGATGTATATGTCACCAGGACCTATCGGGATGCCCCCAATGTGGACGGCTATCTGTTCCTGAACACGACCGCGAATCTGATGACGGGCGACTTTGTGAAGGCCCTTGTCACGGATTCCAATGAATATGATTTGATAGGTGAGGTATATCATGAGTAATCGTAAAATGAATCTGCCAAATAAATTGACTGTTTTCAGGGTGATATTGATTCTGCCCTTTGTGATGGTGCTCCTGGGTAATTATCATGGATGGAGTTGGTTTACGGCTGTTTTCGGCGGGATCATGGAGTATGCGGATTATATTGCGCTGGCAATCTTTGTGATTGCCAGCCTGACGGATCTGGCCGACGGCAAGATCGCCCGGAAATATAATCTGGTGACGAATTTCGGGAAATTCATGGATCCCCTGGCGGATAAGCTGCTGGTCTGCGCGGCGCTGATCGCGCTGACGGAGATGGGGAGGATCCCGGCCTGGGTGGTGATCATTATTATCAGCCGGGAATTTATCATCAGCGGATTCCGGCTCATAGCATCCGACAACCATGTGGTGATTGCCGCCAGCTACTGGGGAAAGTTTAAGACCACCTTCCAGATGGTGATGATCTGTCTGATGCTGGTGAACAACGGACATTTCCTGTCCGGCAACACACAGGAATTACAGCTGGCAACGGATGTCGTCATGTGGATTGCCCTGGCGCTGACAGTGATCTCGCTGGTGGATTACCTGGTGAAAAATAAGGACGTCATGAAGGAACAGAATTAATGCAACGATGTACTGGTGTGCTGGTGCACTGATACACTGGATCCCTGCTGAATATAGTGCCGTTTGTGCGGCGGAATGTGAGGAAAAATGACTGTAGAATTGATATGTGTGGGCACGGAACTGCTGCTCGGAAACATTGTAAACACCAATGCGGCCTATCTCGCTGAGAAATGTGCGGGACTGGGGCTTTCCTGCTATTTTCAGACAGTGGTGGGAGATAACGCGGAACGACTCTCGCTGGTGCTGAGAACGGCAATGGAACGCTCTGACATCGTGATCCTTTCCGGCGGTCTGGGGCCTACGGAGGACGATCTGACAAAGGAAGTGGCAGCTCAGGTCTGCGGCAGGGAGCTGATCATGGACGAAGCCAGCAGGCGGGCCATTGCGGAATTCTTTGAGAAGCGGGGAACCGTTCCCACGGAAAATAACTGGAAGCAGGCCATGATGCCGGCGGAGGCCATTGTGCTGGAGAACCATAACGGCACGGCGCCCGGCGCAATCATTGAAACGGAAGAAGCGAAGGTGGTGCTCCTGCCGGGTCCCCCCAATGAACTGTTCCCCTTGTTTGAGGAGAGCGTGGAGCCTTATCTGAGAAAACTGACGCATCAGATGATCTGTTCCCAGACGGTGAAGGTCTGCGGTCTGGGAGAGAGTAAGGTGGAGACCCTGGTAAAGGATCTGATCGACGGGCAGACCAATCCTACCATTGCCACTTATGCCAAGACCGGCGAGGTCCATATACGGGTTACCGCTGCGGCGGAGGACCGGAAGGCGGCAAATAAACTGATCAAGCCTATGGTAAAGGAATTGAAAGCCCGTTTCGGCAACAGTATTTATACCACGGAGGACGATACAACACTGGAAAAGGCGGTGGCGGATCTGCTGATCGCCAACGATCTTTCGCTGACCTGCGCGGAATCCTGTACGGGGGGGCTGCTGTCCGGCAGGATCATCAATGTTCCCGGGGTGTCGGAGGCCTACAAGGCAGGGTATATCACGTATTCCAACAAGGCGAAGCGCAGACTGCTGGGAGTGAAGAAGACTACCCTGCAGAAACACGGAGCAGTCAGCGAACAGGTGGCGGAGGAGATGGCAAAAGGAGCCGCTCTGTTTGCCAAAGCGGACGTATCCGTGGCAGTGACGGGGATCGCCGGACCTGACGGCGGCACGGAGGAAAAGCCGGTGGGACTGGTGTATATTGCCTGCTGTGTAAAAGGCAAGGTTACAGTAAAACGATACCAGTTCAGCGGCAATCGGGGCAAAGTGCGGGAGTCCGCCGTATCTGCAGCGCTGTCCCTGCTGCGGAGCTGTATTCTGGAATATTTCAGTAAGGTAACTTTTGGAAAGAAGGATTGAGAAGCTTTCGGTAAGGTAACTTTTGGAAAGAAGGATTGAGAAGCTTTCAGTAAGGTAATTTTTGGAAGGAAGGATTGAGGAAGCCATAAGTTATGAAGAAAACCGGCAAGCTGCAAATTGAATTATCCAGGGGGCAGGAGATCGCCCTGGTGGTGCTGCTTCTGGCGGCCGGCATTTTTGTGCGGGGTTTTCATTTCGGTATGTCGCCGGTGGGCATTCATCAGGATGAAGCCATGACCGCGGTAGACGCGCTGGCTTTGTCCCAATATGGCACAGACCGTTACGGCATGCGCTTCCCCGTGCATTTTACGGCCTGGGTGGGCAGCCAGCAGAGTGTGCTGCTGGCCTACTGTATGGTGCCCTTTATCAGGCTTTTCGGCTTCTCTACGGTGACGGTCCGGCTGCCCATGCTGACAGTGAGCTGTCTGGGGCTTCTGGCGTTGTATTTCCTGGGAAAAGAGGCAGGCGGGAGCAGGACAGGGCTGATCCTGCTGTCTTTAGGCGTGATCTGCCCCTGGCATTATATGCAGAGCAGGTGGTCTTTCGACTGCAACATGTTTCCTCATATGTTCCTGTTTGGGGTGTGCCTCCTGCTGGCGGGGATGAGGAAAAGATGGATGCTTTATGCATCCATGGTTTTCTTTGCGCTCTGCTGTTACAGCTACGGTGTGGCGGATTATTCTGTTCCTCTTTTTCTGCTGGCGGCGGCTCTCTATCTGGTCAGGAGGAAATGGATCCGTATGAGGGAGCTGGTTCTGTGCTTTTGTATTTTTGCGGCGCTTGCGCTGCCCGAATATCTGTCCATGCTGCTTACGGCACTGGGCGGGGAGACCATTGAAACCCCCTTTTTTACGATTCCCTCCTTTTTGGAAAGTTTCCGCGGAAATGATATTCTGCTTACGAATTTTTCCTGGGAACAGCTCTGGAAAAATATCGCTGCTACAGTGACTGTGGTCTGGGGCAGCGGCGATAAGAGTGCCACCAATACCATCGTCCGCTTCGGACCGGTCTATTACCTGACGGTAG
Source organism: uncultured Lachnospiraceae bacterium (assembly GCA_947385725.1). Classification (GTDB taxonomy): domain Bacteria; phylum Bacillota; class Clostridia; order Lachnospirales; family Lachnospiraceae; genus Acetatifactor. Next base: position 3,413 of record CANDMD010000061.1, read on the forward strand.
CCTTTTTCCTTGTTGGCCTGGCGGCGCTGGCTGCCACACTTTCCGGAAAAAGGGAGCGGCAAAGTGTCTGGCAAAAGGAAGCGAGTGACGGCAATGGGGAGAATGAGAGAGAGGCCCGGAGTAAGCTGGCCTGTGTCGTCTTGCTACTCTGGCTTTCCATGGGGATCTGGGTGGGTCTCATTACAAAGGAAGTGACCATCAACCGCATCAATGTGATCTTCTATGTGGTTCTTGCCATTGCGGCGGTGGGGATTGAATGGTGTCTGGACAGGCAGCTGCTGCTGTCCCTGCCGATAGGGGCATATTACGCGGCCTGCGCGCTGCTGTTTGCCGTCACGTATTTCGGCTCATGGTCTGACGTCAGCAGGATCTATTATTATGATCCTTATGTACAGGCACTGGAATATGCGGAAAATCTGGAATGTGAGATTTACTATATCACGCCCGATCCGCAGGGAGAGGGCGTCAACGCGGTGGGAGAGATCCTGACCATGTACTGCCATGAGATAGACGCCCTGTATTATCAGGGGGTCAGCAATATACAGGATGGCAGGGAATGCCTTCCGTACAGTGAGAGATACCGATTCATGGATGTATCGGAGGAAATTCTGGCGGAAAATGCCGGAAAGCCTGTCGTCTACCTGGTGAGGGCGGATTTCCTGTATCTGTTTGACGAGAATGGCTATGACATTACTTCCTTTTATGACAGTTATTTTGTGATTGTTGAAAAGTGAGCAGCAAATCATTTTGCCATAACGGGAACAACCATATTCAGTGAGGCCGCAAAACAAAATATCATGATGCGGTTTTGAGATTAAAAACACCTGATTTGAGAAAATCTTAAATCAGGTGTTTTTCTCATCATGCTATTGACAAATGTGTTTTGAATGGGTATAATGTACTTGTACGATAAGCACACTAAACGACAAAGGAGGGCGTTGTGGAAATCATAATAAGCAGCAATACGAGCAAGCCGATCTATGAGCAGATCACTTCGCAGATGAAAGCAATGATCATGAGCGGCGAACTTCGGACAGGTGACCCGATTCCTTCTATGCGAGCCTTGGCCAAATCAATCCATGTAAGTGTGATTACGATTCAAAAGGCATATGAAGATTTGCAGAGGGATGGATTCATTGAAACCACTGTCGGCAGGGGAAGCTTTGTATCGGCGCAGAATAAGGACTTCTATCAGGAAGAACAACAGCGGCTGGCGGAAGGGCACTTGCAGGAAGCCGCTGAGATTGGGCGGACAAGCGGGATATCGTTGGATAAACTGATTGAACTTTTAACGATATTTTATCAGGAGGAGGAGTGACTATGGATGCAATTTTACAGGTGGATAATTTATCAAAGCAGTATGCCGGCTTTCGGCTGGACAAAGTTTCATTTTCTGTTCCCAAAGGAACTATTATGGGGCTGATCGGTGAAAACGGGGCAGGAAAGAGCACGACCATCAATGCAATTCTTGACCTTATCAAGAAAGACGGCGGCAGGATTACTTTCTGGGGACAGGAACTGGCCTCGTCAAAGCAGCTGAAAGAGGACATAGGCGTTGTGTTCGACGACATCAATTTTTATAATACCCTGACTCCCGACAAGGTCGGGAAAATATCCGCCGCTGCGTATCAACAATGGGAGGATTCCGTATATCAGGACTTCCTGAAGCGATTTCAGCTTCCGGCGGACAAAGAGATCAAAGCCTTCTCTAAAGGAATGAAAATGAAGCTATGCATAGCTGTTGCCCTTTCCCATAAGCCCAGGCTGTTGATTTTGGATGAAGCCACCAGCGGGCTTGACCCCGTGATGCGTGATGACATTCTCGACGTTTTTCTGGAATTTGTTCAGGACGAGGATCATTCGATCCTGATGTCCTCCCATATCACCACGGACCTGGAAAAGGTTGCCGATTATATTACGTTTATTCATCAGGGGAAGGTACTTTTTTGCAAAACAAAAGACGAACTGCGCTATCGCTATGGCATTATCCGCTGCGGCGCAGCCTTTTTTGACCGGATTGATAAAACGGAGATCCTTGCCTGCCGCAAAGACGATTATCAGTGGAATGTGCTTGTGGCGGACAAAGAAAAAGCCAGACGAAAATACAGAGATACAGTCGTGGATGATGCGACAATTGATGATATTTTACTTTTGTATGTGAAAGGGGAGCAGGCAGGATGAAAAGCCTAATTTTAAAAGATTTATACAATATAGGACACAACACAAAATCCATGCTGTTTATCATGGTGGTGTTTGCAGCCGTCTTTATCCCGTCTTCCGGCGTGGAAGGATATGTCTGCGTATGTGCCATTCTGTGCAGTATGATGATAGTGACTACATTTTCCTTTGATGATGCTTCCAAATGGAATCAGTACGCCATGATCATGCCCGTGTCAAGAAAGGAACTGGTAGCCGGGAAATTTATTGTACTGGCGATTTTCTGCGCGGTTGGAAGTCTGTTTGGGATGGTGATGGGGCTGGCCGGCGGCCTGATCCTGAAAAAGGTGTCTTTGGATCTTACCGGACTTGGGGGGCTGCTGTTTTCTGCTTTGGTGGCATGGGTAATATCTCTTATCCTGGGGAGTATGTCAATCCCTCTTGTATTCAGGTTCGGGGCGGAAAAAGGACGCGTATTGCTGCTGGTATCGTTTTTGGTTCCGACGGCGGTCTGTATTGGAATTTATCAGCTGCTTATCGTCTTGGGCATTGAAATAACAGACCGGTTCACAGGTATCCTGCTATGCTGCCTGCCTGCTGTCGCCTTGGCCTGGTGCTACGCAATGTACCAGATCAGTTATCGGATCTTTGCAAAACAGGAACTTTGAGGGGATGAAGTTGGTTAGTGTAACAGTTCAGCCGAAGGCTGAACTGTTAAGTTATAACAGCTGTTTTGTCATATTATCTTGCGGAAAAACATTTTATATGGTACACTTTACCTGTCTGATACTCCATATGACATTTTGCCCTGTCCTGGGCATGCGCCACCCGTGAGGCGTGTCATAACATTCCGGCATATCGCCATAAGTTTCAGCAAAAATATGGAAAACGGAGGTGAGATGCCTTTGAGGCAGTTTTATTGTACACAAAAAATGTTACTTTAAAAATGTAATAAATGATTGACAAATCCGAACAGATGTTTTATCCTGTAGAAAGATAGAACGTTTGTTCCTGCGGAAAAGGAGAAATTATAATGGAAAAAGATGAAAAACTGAAAGCATTGGACGCAGCCATCAGCCAGATTGAAAAGCAGTACGGCAAGGGGGCAGTCATGAAGCTGGGAGACCCTGCGAATCAGATGAATGTTGAAACGATCCCCACCGGATCCCTGAGCCTGGATATAGCGTTGGGGCTGGGGGGGATTCCCAAAGGAAGGATTGTTGAGATATATGGACCGGAATCCAGTGGTAAGACGACCGTGACCCTGCACATGATTGCGGAAGTACAGAAATGCGGCGGTATTGCTGGATTTATTGATGCGGAGCATGCGCTGGATCCTGTGTATGCAAAGAATATTGGCGTAGACATTGATAATCTCTACATTTCCCAGCCGGATAACGGCGAGCAGGCACTGGAAATCACCGAGACGATGGTGCGCTCCGGGGCAATCGATATCGTGGTGGTGGACTCTGTGGCGGCGCTGGTGCCAAAGGCGGAGATCGACGGAGATATGGGGGATTCCCATGTGGGTCTGCAGGCGCGTCTGATGTCCCAGGCGCTGCGTAAGCTGACCGCCGTAATCAGCAAATCCAACTGTACGGTGGTGTTTATCAACCAGCTTCGCGAGAAGGTGGGTGTCATGTTCGGCAATCCTGAGACCACCACCGGCGGCCGTGCGCTCAAATTCTATTCCTCTGTGCGCATGGATGTGCGCCGTATTGAGTCTTTGAAGCAGGGGGGTGAAGTGATAGGCAACCGTACCCGTGTGAAAGTCGTAAAGAATAAGATAGCGCCGCCCTTTAAGGAGGCGGAGTTCGATATCATGTTTGGTGAAGGTATTTCCAGGGAGGGAGATATTCTGGATCTTGCCGCCCAGATTGATGTGATCGCCAAATCAGGTGCATGGTATGCCTACGAGGGAAACAAGATCGGCCAGGGGCGTGAGAACGCGAAGCAGTTCCTGAAAGATAATCCTGATATCTGTGCGGCTGTCAGTCAGAAGGTGCGCGTCCACTACGGATTGGGAAAGGGTCAGGAGACAGAAGGAGACGGACAGAAACAGGAAGCGACGAAGAGCCCGGCAAAGGAAGGCAAGGAAAAGAAAACTGCCGCAAAGGCGGAGCCAGGATCCGGCGCAGAGGCTGAGTAACTGTCCTGACAGTTTCTTAGGGATGCAATGATTCCCGCAGGGGTATTGGCTTTAGCGGTTCCTGTATGTGGAGGAGGAGCGTGAAAGTAACAAGATTGGAAGAATTGTCCAGATCACGCAGCCGGGTTTATATTGAGCAGGAGTTTGCCTTTGTATTATATAAAGGCGAACTCCGTTCTTATCATATATGCGAGGGTGAGGAACTGGAGCAGTCAGATTATGAAGAGATCATAAACAAAGTGCTGCCCAAACGGGCGAAGCTTCGGGCCATGAATCTGTTAAAAAACCGTGAGTATACCGTAAAACAGCTGTACGATAAATTGAAGGAAGGCTGTTATCCGGAACATATCATTGAACAGGCACTGGATTATGTGGCCGGCTATCATTATACGGATGACTTAAGGTATGCCGAGACTTATATTTCCGATCATGAGACGACCAGGAGCAGACGGCGGATAGAGCAGGATCTCATGGGGAAGGGGATCGACAGGATCACATTGGAGAAAGCGTGGCAGCAGTGGGAACAGAAGGGCGGTGTCCAGAATGAGGAGACAATGGTCAGACGGCTCCTGGATAAACGGCACTATGATCCTGAGACGGCGGATTTGAAAGAACAGAAGAAAGTTTACGGGTTTTTAATGCGGAAAGGCTTCTCACCGGAAGTGATCCGCAGGGCGCTTCGGGCGGATGACTTTTATGAATGAGTTTCAGATCAGGGAGCGGAAGGTCGACAATTTTCGACAGCATGATAGAATGGAAAATATAAATAGGACACTGAGGAAAATAATCAGATATCTTTCTGAAAGGATTCCTGACATAAAGGGGGAAATAGTATGGGTTCCTATTCGCATTATGAGCATAAAAGGACAGAAAGTGTGAAATTGCCTTATTCTTTCCGGTGCGAGCAGTGTATAAGTGATAGCGGTTCTATGTGGGCGACCGTCACGGGGGCAGGCACTAAAAACAGTAGCAGCTGCAATCTCTCTGTCATGGAATGTCATCAGGGTCAATAAGAAAAAGAAAATCATTGACATGGCTGTGCAGAAAAAACTGCCAGTCATTGAATGGCAGGCAGTACAATATCTTTTGGATGAGCAGTAGGTACGGCCAGTAGAGGGCTTGTCCACCTCCTTGTGAATGGCGTGGGCTGAACTGCTGCTACGATTTATGAATTGGAATTGTGAGTTGTGCTTGACATTATATAAAATAAAGTTTAAAATTTAAGTGTTGTGATTGCTTGTTAGAATGTTTTCAGTCCCCTGGGACAAGTACATACATTCTATAAAAACCGCATGGCATTCAAATGCCTGCGGTCAAAGTGTACAATGAAAATTGAATAAGGAGGTGCTCCTGTAAGATGCTTATCTATGTTGTGGTTGCATTGGTCAGCATCCTTGTGACAGCTGTTGTTACCTCGCTTGTTGTGTCTGCTTATCAGAAAAAAGCAGCTGCATCTACAGTGGGGAATGCACAGGAGAAAGCAAGGGAGATCATCGATGAAGCTCTGAAGACTGCGGAGACGAAAAAGCGCGAATCGCTGCTTGAAGTCAAGGAAGAGTCCATTCGTACCAAGAATGAACTGGATAAAGAGATCAAGGAACGCAGGGCAGAGGCTCAGCGTTATGAGCGCAGGGTTCAGCAGAAGGAAGAGAACATCGATAAAAAGGCTGATGCAATTGAGAAACGGGAAGCCAGCTTGGCGTCCAGGGAAGAATCCATCAATAAGATGAAGGATGAAGTTTCCAAATTGAACGAGCAAAGAGTACAGGAACTGGAACGTATTTCCGGATTGACCTCTGAACAGGCAAAAGACTACTTGTTGAAAATTGTTGAAGATGAAGTAAAGCATGAAACGGCTGTGATGATCAAGGAAATGGAGAGTCGCGCCAAAGAAGAAGCAGACAAAAAGGCGAAGGAATATGTGGTATCAGCCATCCAAAGATGTGCCGCCGATCACGTATCGGAAACCACTATTTCTGTCGTACAGCTTCCAAACGATGAGATGAAGGGTAGGATCATCGGTAGAGAAGGACGTAATATACGTACCTTGGAGACCATGACCGGTGTGGATCTGATCATTGATGATACCCCCGAGGCAGTAATCCTGTCCGGTTTTGACCCCATCCGCCGTGAGGTTGCCAGGATTGCTCTTGAAAAGTTGATCGTTGATGGACGTATCCATCCTGCCAGAATTGAAGAAATGGTAGAAAAGGCTCAGAAGGAAGTCGAGATCATGATCAAGGAGGAAGGTGAAGCCGCTACATTGGAAGTGGGCGTGCACGGTATTCACCCTGAGTTGATCAGACTGCTGGGTAAAATGAAATTCCGGACAAGCTACGGTCAGAATGCGTTAAAGCATTCCATAGAAGTAGCACAGCTGTCGGGTTTATTGGCTGCTGAGATGGGATTGGATGTGAGACTGGCGAAACGTGCCGGCTTGCTCCATGATATCGGCAAGTCAGTTGACCATGAGATGGAGGGATCCCATATCCAGCTCGGCGTTGAGCTCTGTAAGAAATATAAGGAGAATTCCGTAGTCATCAACGCTGTGGAATCTCACCATGGTGATGTGGAAGCTACATCGCTGATCGCATGTATTGTTCAGGCCGCAGATACGATTTCTGCTGCAAGGCCGGGTGCCAGAAGGGAAACTCTGGAAACCTATACCAGCAGATTAAAACAATTAGAAGAAATAACAAACAATTTCAAAGGTGTAGACAAATCTTTTGCTATTCAGGCAGGTCGTGAAGTTCGTGTAATGGTAGTGCCGGAGCAGATCACTGATGCAGATATGGTACTGTTGGCCCGTGACATATCCAAACAGATTGAAGCTGAGCTGGAATATCCGGGACAGATCAAGGTAAATGTGATCCGTGAAAGCCGTGTGATTGATTACGCGAAATAAACCCGGATGTATTTTGCTTGAAAATTTAATATGGATAAAAACCGCTGTGCAAAAAGCATGGCGGTTTTTTAATCTATAGTTTCTCCTCTTGCTTCCTGTGGGAAATTATAGTATTATATTCCGGGTGTATGATTGTATACTATAATCCAACGGTGCAGAATGTGAATAGTGCTGCATGTTGCATGGAATGGAGGAAAGAATTGGGAAAATGAAAGCATACCGGGAATTAAGCAGGGAAGAATTGCTGTCGCTGAAAGCAGGACTGGAAAAGGAATATGAGGAAACAAAAAGAAAGGGATTGAAGCTGGATATGTCCAGGGGCAAGCCTTCCATAGCACAGCTGGATCTGGCACGAGGTTTCTTTGACGTTTTGACTTCTGAAAGTGATATGAGGGATGAAGGCGGTGTGGATGTACGCAACTACGGGGAACTGGATGGTATTCCCGAGGCAAAGCGGCTGATGGCGGATCTTATGGGAGTGCCTGTGGATCATGTGATTGTCTGCGGCAATGCCAGTCTGTTTATTATGTATGACACTATTTCCCGCTCCATGACCCACGGTCTCATGGGAAGCACGCCGTGGTGTAAGCTGGACAAGGTGAAGTTTCTCTGCCCTGTGCCGGGATATGACAGGCATTTTGCGATCACGCAGCATTTCGGGATTGAAATGATCAATGTCCCCATGACGCCCCAGGGACCGGATATGGATGTGGTGGAAAAACTGGTCAGCGAGGAAGCGGCCGTGAAGGGAATCTGGTGTGTGCCCAAGTACTCCAACCCCCAGGGGTACACTTATTCTGACGAAACGGTGAGGCGGTTTGCCGCTCTGAAGCCTGCAGCGGAGGATTTCAGGATCTATTGGGACAATGCCTACGCGGTACATGACCTGTATGACAACGGGGGAGATGCTTTGCTGGAGATTTTTGCGGAGTGCGAAAAGGCGGGTAATACCGATATGGTATTTGAATTTTGTTCCTCGTCCAAGATCAGCCTGGCAGGAGCAGGTATTGCGGCTGTAGCGGCATCCGGGGCAAATCTGGAATTCATGAAAAAGAGTATGACCATCCAGACCATAGGCTATGACAAGGTGAATCAGCTTCGCCACGCGCGCTATTTTAAGGATATCGATGGGGTCAGAAAGCACATGATGAGACATGCGCAATTGCTCCGGCCAAAGTTCGAGGTGGTACTGGAAGGACTGGAGAAGGAACTGGGCGGACTGGGCATCGGTACATGGACAAAACCAAACGGTGGTTATTTTATATCCTTTGATGCCATGGAGGGATGTGCAAAGGCTATTGTGGCAAAATGCAGGGAGGCAGGAATGGTTTTGACAGGCGCGGGTGCTACCTTTCCCTATGGCAGGGATCCGAAAGACAGCAATATCCGTATCGCACCCACTTTCCCCACTCCGGAGGAGATGGCAACGGCCACAGACCTTTTTGTCTTGTGCGTGAAACTGGTAAGTATAGACCGGCTTTTGGGAAAATAGTACGGTTTAGATTGCATATGCGTTTTAGATAATCTATAATAGGTAATTGTTCAGGGGGAACAATATCCAACTGCGTGCAATGATTTTGTGTATGGCGGTAGAGAGAATTTCCGGCAGGCAGGATCATATGGCTGGCTCGGAAAGGAACAGACGGAAGCGCCGCATCTGGGAAAGTGAGGATGATTATGGCAGAATATAAGCGGTTGAAAAGAGAGTTGGTGGCAAAAGGTGCCATCATAGATTACTATCAGGATACTATGTTGATTCCCAATGGGAATACAGCCCGATGGGACCTGATAGACCATAAGGGGGCGGCAGCGATAGTGGCCGTGCGGGATGACGGGAAGCTGTTGATGGTGCGTCAGTACCGCAACGCGCTGGAAAGGGATACCCTGGAGATCCCGGCGGGGGGCTTAAACGGAAGGGAGGAGCCTACCATGGATGCCGCAAGGCGTGAACTGGAGGAGGAAACCGGTTATACCTGCGGCAGCATGGAATTGCTTAATTCCATTTATACCACTGTGGCTTTTTGTAATGAGAAAATCGATATCTACCTGACAAGGGAATTGAAGAAGGGAAAACAGCATCTGGATGAGGATGAATATCTCAATGTTGAGGCGTATTCCCTGGAGGAGTTAAAGCAGATGATTGTGGAGTGCAGGATACAGGATTCCAAGACTATTTGCGGAATCCTCACCTATGCGTCAAAGTATGGGGCGGAATAATGATCGGTGGTTGACTTTGATCCCGGATCGGGTTTAAAGGAGGCTCTCAAAGCGGGAAATCCGCTTGGGAGTCTTTTTCTTACATTTTTGTAAGTATGGCCAATTGATGCTCTGGTTATGGTACAATTCTGGAAGGAGGGAAATGACATTGCAGAAGATTTTGCTTTTGGAAGACGATATCGGCCTGATTGACGGGTTGGCTTATTCACTGGAAAAAAGCGGGTTTGAGGTTGAAGTGGCCAGGACAGTAAAGGAGGCTGAGAGGGCGCTTTGCCCCAAAAGGGATTTTGTGCTGTATCTCTTTGACGTGACGCTGCCGGATGGAAATGGTTTTTGGCTGTGTGAGAAGCTGCGGGGGGCGGGGGATCAGACACCGATCATCTTTCTCACCGCATCGGACGAGGAAACCAGTGTGATCCGCGGCCTGGACTGCGGCGGGGACGATTATATTACAAAACCCTTTAAGCTGGGGGAATTATGCTCGCGTATCAGAGCGCTCCTGCGGCGCAGCAGCGGGCGCAATGCGGAGGACGGCATATTGCGGAGCGGGGAAGTGGCAATCAATCTGGCGGAAGGCAAGGTGACCCTGAAAGGGGAAAGCATTGATCTGACAGGTGCGGAGTACCGTCTGCTTTGCCTGTTCCTGAAGAACAGCGGCAGGGTGCTCACCCGGGACGTGATTCTGGATAAGCTGTGGGACGGGGCCGGGAATTATGTGGATGACAATACCCTTTCGGTGTATGTGCGCCGCCTGCGGGAGAAGCTGGAGGAGTTTCCGTCCGCGCCGGAGTATTTGAAAACAGTCAGGGGGATCGGTTATAAATGGGATTTGCAATCGAACAAAGTTTGACTTGGTGAATGTTGCTTCGCAACGCAGAATCCTAAAGCCAACAAGTTGGCTCGCGGAAAACGCTTTCATCAGCGTTTTCCTAAAGCACAAAAAGAGGTATAGATATGGAATTTATGCATGAAAAGCAAGCGCGCAGGTTTTATACGTTTCTGGTGGTATTCTGTGTGGTGCAGATTTGTATGCTGACTTGTTCCGGAATGGTTCAGGCGTGGAAGCTCAGGCAGATGCTTGTGGAACGTGAACTGGGTGCAGCTTCCTATTTGCTGGAAATAGGGATACCGCCCTCGCAGATCGCTTCCGCGTGGAACCATACGGAAGCCACGGAGGAGGGCAGGGAACTATTGGAAAATATTGGGCATACGGAACATACAAGAAGTTATATGCTGTCCCTTGCCATGCAGACCTCCGGCCCCGCCATACTGCTCCTGGCTGCGGAGGGAATATTGTTTTCCGTGATTCTGTTGTTTGGCGCGGGGATTTTCCTGGGGAGGCGGGAGAGCATTTATGAGAAGGCGGATCGTGTGGTGGCGGAATATGCGGAGGGGCGGTTCGGCGTTGACCGCCTACATATAGGAGAAAACGAGACGGAATGCAGCCGGTGTGGGAAAGAAAACGAGACGGAATGCAGCCGGTGTGGGAAAGAAAACGAGACGGAGCGCAGCCGGCGCGGGAAAGAAAACGGATCGGAGCGCTGCCTGCCGGAGGGAGATTCAGGAGCATTTTACCACTTGCTGGGACGTGTGGAACAGCTGGCGCTGTCTCTCCAGGCAAAGGGCGAGACGGAGCGCAGGTCAAAGGAATTTCTGCAGGACATGATCTCCAACATTTCCCACCAGCTGAAAACGCCGCTGGCTGCCCTGGAAATGTATATGGAGATCCTGTGGGAGGATGCTGCGGATGCGGAAGTGGTGAGGAATTTTTCCCGGAAGTCCATGGTTTCCCTGGAACGGATGGAGCAGCTGATACAGTCTCTCCTGAAAATGGCACGTTTGGATACAGGCAGTATTCTTTTTGAAAGGAGGCAGTGTCTGGTGACAGAACTTGCGGAGCAGGCGTCGGGGGAACTGCAGGAGAGAGCCGATCGTGAGGATAAGGAGATTGTGCTGGAGGGAAAGCCGGAAGAAGTGATCTTCTGTGACCCGGAATGGACAGGGGAAGCGCTGGGAAACCTGATCAAGAATGCCCTGGATCACACGGATACAGGGGGAAGCGTCAGGGTGACATGGAAACGCTCGCCTGTCTTCCTGCGCCTGACGGTGGCGGATAACGGTCGGGGGATCGCACCGGAGGACATCCATCATATTTTCAAGCGGTTTTACCGCAGCAAAAATTCCAGCGACAGACAGGGGGCGGGGCTTGGTCTTTCCCTTGCAAAGGCCATTATAGAAGGGCAGGGAGGAACCCTATCTGTGGAAAGCTGTCCGGGGAAGGGCAGCGCTTTCCATATTTCTTTCTTTGACCTTTGACGGAGCGGACAGTGCAAATCCGGTCCGGGAAACGCTTTCATCAGTGATTTCCTTACAGATTTGTAAGCCAAGATTCACCGGAATGTAAGGGTGGAGCGGTATGATTTTCCCGTACATTGCAGTGACAGGTGTACAGGAAGGAAGTGGTATTAAGATGGAAATTTTAAAGGTGGACAATTTAAGGAAGGTCTACGGAAGCGGCGAGGCAAAGGTGGAAGCGATAAAGAATGTCAGCTTTTCCATGCAAAAGGGTGAATTCGGGGTTGTTGTGGGTGCGTCCGGATCCGGGAAAAGCACGCTGCTCAACTGTATTGGCGGTCTGGACAATGCGGATTCGGGCAGGGTGTTTTTAAACGGTAAGGATATCCTGGCCATGGGGGAGAACGAGAGGACTGTTTTCCGCAGGCAGAATATCGGTTTTATTTTTCAGGCATTTCATCTCATACCGGAACTGGATGTGGAGCAGAATATTATTTTCCCGCTGCTTCTGGATTACCGGAAACCGGACAGGGCGCAGGTGGAGGAACTTCTGGAGGTGCTGGGGCTGCAGAACAGGCGCAGGCATCTGCCGGGGCAGCTTTCCGGCGGGCAGCAGCAGCGTGTGGCAATCGGCAGGGCGCTGATCGCAAGGCCGGCCCTGATCCTGGCGGACGAACCCACGGGAAACCTGGATTCCCAGAGCAGCCAGGATGTGATGGATCTGCTGTGCAAGGCTTCCAGGCGTTACAGCCAGACGGTGCTGATGATCACCCACAACATGAATCTGACTTCGGCGGCCGACCGTGTGTTCCGGGTGACGGACGGCGTGCTGGAAGAGTTGGGGGGTGTACAGCAATGACACATTATCTGGATTTGGTGACTGCTTCCGCAAAGCAGCATAAAAAGCAGAGCAGGATGACCAGACTCTGTATTGTGCTGGCGGTATTCCTGGTCACGGTGATCTTCAGTATGGCGGATATGGAAATGCGCTCCCAGATGGCCCAGGCAGTGAAGAGCGATGGGAGCTGGCATGTTGGCTTTGGCGTAGACGAAGAACAGTGGGCGTTACTGGCGGCGAGGCCGGAGGTGGAGAAGTTGGCCCGCTATGGTTCCCTGAATTATCATCTGCGGGACGGCTGGCTCGTGGGAGACTTTGAAACGGGGATATGCGGATTTGACAGGGAACTTCTTGATATTTTCCCGGCGGCAGACATTATAGAAGGGGAATTTCCGGCAAATCCGGGCGAAGCGGTGATCAGTGAACTGACCAGGATCAAGCTGGGCTTAGGGATCGGGGACACGGCAGTCCTGAGGACGCCCCGGGGGGATCTGCGGGAGTACCGGATCACCGGGATTGCCAGCGACACGGCATTGACGGCGGAGCACGACGCCTGTATGATGTTCCTGAACCTGGAGGATTTCGGGCAGCTGTACCGGGAGGATACGGGGGAAGCAAAGGAACTGGTGGCCTTTGTGGTCTACCGCCCTTTCTGCAATATCCAGAAAGCCACGGAGGAAATCCGTTGCCAGCTTGACATAGAGCAGGGTATGGTGAGGCAGAATGTGAAGGTGATCACCCTGATGTTCCAGAGCAGGGATTCCTATATGATGGGTTTCTATTTAGTGGCAGTAGTTTTGGCGGTGCTGGTCATGACGGCGGGGGTTTTGATGATCACCTCCAGCATGAACAGCAATATTGCCCGCCGGACGGAATTTTTCGGGATGCTGCGCTGTCTGGGGGCAACGGGAAAGCAGGTGATCCGGTTTGTGCGCAAGGAAGCCCTTGGCTGGTGTAAAAGTGCGATTCCGGCAGGAGTGCTGGCGGGAGTGGCTGTGACCTGGGGATTGTGCGGAATGCTGCGGCTGTTAAGCCCCGGACTTTTTGACGGGATGCCCGTTTTGGGGATCAGTCTTCCGGGAGTGGGGGCAGGAGTGGTAATAGGGCTGACTACCGTGCTTCTGGCGGCAAAAAGAGATCGGAAGAGCACACGTCTGAACTCCAGTCACAGTTCAGGATC
>CANDMD010000062.1 GCA_947385725.1 uncultured Lachnospiraceae bacterium
AGATGGAAATTCAGGCAAGTCATATGGCTGGTTACTTATTATTCGATGTACTAGGAAAGTACGTCTCGCTTTTTCATTTTTAAGAAAGCACGTCTCACTTTTTCACTCTTTATGAAATTCCGTCTCACTGGGGGAAGAAAGCAACGCATTCTTCGAAACGAGCTTGCTCGCTTTTTTATAATGCCTGTCCGGCTCCTCGTCCGTGGCCACCTCCAGCCGGGCAATCAGGTGGGAGGAAACCGGGGAAGAGAACCATAAAAACACAATCACCAGGAACAGCTTCAGGGAGGTAAAGTTAAAACCGTTCATGAGAATAAGCCCTATCAGGGAACAGCCGATCCCGAAGGTATCTCCCATGGCTGCCGCGTGCATTCTGTTCAGCACATACTTAAAACGGAATACGCCTATGATCTCCAGCATAAAGATCGCAAGTCCCGCCAACAGGAAAATGGCGCCTGCAATAAATTTGATCCATTCCACTGCCGTAGTCATACCACACCTCCCTGCTGATTTTTCCTTGCGCCTGCCTTTTTGCTTTCCTCCGCTTCCCTTGCGCCTGCCTTTTTATTTTCCTCCGCTTCCTTCTGCTCCAGATAGACTCCCATATATACTTTAGTCAGCACGATTACCGCAAGGAAACTGATCATGGCATAAATAATACAGATATCCGCCAGATACCCCTCTCCCAGCATCACTGTCAGGACTGCAATGATCACAATGACCATAGTTCCCATCATATTGACGGACACAATTCTGTCCGCTATCCTCGGGCCGATGATGGCACGAACCAGGCAGAGGATCACCAGCAACGCCAGTATGATGAGCAATGCCGTAAATAACCCCTGATATGCCGTTTCCAGACCCGCAATTCCCTTTCCCATTTTATAGATCCTTTCTATTTGTCCTTGTTGTTGTCTCTTGATCAGTTGTCTCCGTATCTATATTCTATCTATTTCCGTACTTTTCCCTGCATATTCTTTCCATTACCGCATTTTTTCCTGTCACTTCCGCCCCTGTTTCCCGTTCCTTTTCTGTTCCACACTTTCCAACCCGAACAGACGCTTCTGAAACTCCAGATCCTCAATCCCTTCCGCCATGCTCTCATCCAGGCAGTGCACCTGGTATCTGTCCCCTTCCAGAGTCACTGTGATCGTCCCTGGCGTCAGGGTGATGACATTGGCCAGGAAAGCCCTTGCCGTAGGCGTCTTCAAATTGGTGCAAAAGGTGACCAGTTCCGGCTCTATCTCTTCCTTCTGGGTCAGGATCAGACGAATGACTGCAAAGTTTGCCAACGTGATCTCTTTCAGAAGTAAACAGATAAAGGCGAGCACCTGGAACACTTTTTTAATATTCTGTTTTTCCTTTTCTATGCTGTAATCCATAAACTTACAGGTAAACGCAAATAACGCCGCAGCAATCACAATTCCAAAAGCGGCGATCTCCCAGGTAAAACCGCCATTAAAAATGACCCAGAGCAAAAAATATATGAGATACATAGGTTTCTCCCTTCCGATTCCCTTTTAAAGCAACCACATTATACTCCCACAAATAAAAAAAGACAATAATCTTATTTACTGTCTCTTTTTATATAATATTATATAATTTCCACTCTTTCAAAATATTTAATCAGGATATCCGCACAATTTTCCGCACCCAGCTTGGAGGTGTCAAGGATCATATGGTAATTATTCACATCACCCCATACCTTGCCGGTATTCTCATAATAGTAATCTGCCCGTTCCCTGTCATTGTGTTCCAGCATTTTCTTCGCTTCATCATAGGAAAGAGCCTGCTTTTTCATGATTCGCTGAATGCGATCCTCCTTGTCAGCGCAGACATACACATTAAACACATTGGGCTGATCCTTTAAGATCTCCGAAGCACAGCGCCCCAGTATGATACAGGAATGCTTCGCCAGTTCCCTGATGACCTCCGCCTCATCGTGGTAACTGCTCCCCGCCAATTCATGCTCGATGTAGGCCTTGTCAAAAACAGGAATCTCAAGTCTCTTTGACAGGTCATCCGCTATCATGCTGGCGCCGGTGCCAAAACGACGGCTCAAAGTAATAACCAGATTCATAACCACTCCTCCTCTGCCCCTGTGACAGTAAATCCATCCCTGCCATGGAGATTTGACTGAGTGTATTTTACCATAGAATACATAAAGTGACAAGTTATGCGGCCAAATTTCCATAATGAGAAAATGTTCCAATATTCCATATAAATTACATGATAACGCTCCTA
Source organism: uncultured Lachnospiraceae bacterium (assembly GCA_947385725.1). Classification (GTDB taxonomy): domain Bacteria; phylum Bacillota; class Clostridia; order Lachnospirales; family Lachnospiraceae; genus Acetatifactor. Next base: position 2,245 of record CANDMD010000062.1, read on the forward strand.
AAACGGTAGGTATGAAAAATAAAAGCAACAGTCTGAGTCATACAGGCTATCAAAGGAAAATATCGAACAGGGGCAGTATTATCAACAATTATTCCCGTCATGCTGACGCAGTCGGCACAAACATTCCGTGGGAAGAATGCCTGTCTTTGGCATCCTTCGAATTGCTTTAGCAATTTGTGCAACTGAGGGAAACGCTAATTAAAGCGTCTCCCGCAAGCCAACTTGTTGGCTTCGGAATTCTGCGTTGCGAAGCAACAAAAAACCAAATCGAACTATGTTCGATTGCAAATCCGTGCGCATCCGCCGGAGACTTTACACATTTCCCATAGAAATAGAAACGGTCTCTTCCCTGCTTTTTCCTGCATAGTCAACGATCGTGACAGTGATATCGTCCCCCACCCGTTTCAGACCATAAATATATTCCTCCTCCAGGTCAAGCACGGCGATCTTATTGCCTTCCCAGTCACAAATCACACCCCGGTCATCAAACGGCTCCGCATAAATCACACTTTTAATAGGATCTTCCCGTGTCTGCCAGTTTTCGTCCCAGGTAAGAAGGGCTCCCGTATATGCCCCCACCCACTGCTTACTCTCAGTACTATAAAAACCATAGTATGAAGCATTCGGGCTGACATGCCCCTCCACCACGATATATTCGGCGAATTCCCGGATCTCTACGAGCGCGTTGACCGCATCGCAGAGGTCTGCCATCCGGTATTCCTCCCCATCAATGGAAATCATTATATGATACACATCCCCGGTGACAGTAACCGTATGTCCCGAGGGCAGTTCCACCGGTTCAGGGAAGCGGCTGTTGATCGAGTCAGGGGAATTTTCCCCAACCTTTTTATCATTCTCCTGTGTTACGGGCGGCTGGGCAATACTTGTCTCTAACTGAACAGGATTCGTGTTTAGGGCGTCCGGTTGCTCCTCCGGCCTGCCCGTCAGCAGGATCACCGCCAGGCCGGAAAGCAGGATCACCGCAATGGCCACAGCCGCAGCGGCAGGCTTCCTGTATCTGACGATATGTCTGATCCGGTTCTCTGTATCACCCTCACCGAAAGCAAGGGGAGCTCCTGCAAAATACCATTTCCCACCGCTCAGCCTGAGAAGCGTATTTGCGTATTTCCGCCTGCTGTTTTCCCCCAGCCTTCCCAGAACCGCCTCGTCACAGGACAACTCTATATCCTTACTCATTAAAACCAGTGCCGCCCACACAAAAGGATGGAACCAGTAAATACAGGTAATGAGGTAAGCCACTGTTTTTACCAGATGATCCATTCTCCTAATATGAGTCCTTTCATGCAGGATCACATAAGCCAGATCCTCCCCCTCCAATTCCGAAGGCACATAGATCCTTGGCGGGAAAACACCCATGACAAAAGCAGTAGGTATGACATCCACCAGATAACAGTTGTCTTCCCTCTTTATACTGCACCGCAGCTTTTTCTTTAGGAGCAGGCAGGCTATTCCGCCATAGAGCAGACATCCCAGGCATCCTGTCCCCCAGACTAGAAACATAATCCTTCGGGCTGCCTCTGACAGTTCCCCTGCCCCGTTGACAGCTTCCGTCTTCCACAGTCTTTCCAATATGCCCATATCGCCTGTTCCCAGCTGCCCCTCGGCTGTATCCATATTGCCGTCCCCCTGTGGATCAGTTTGTGCACTTCCATGACCAATTCCCTGTAATCCCGTCAGTGCATTTTCAATTTCTGTTTCCCGTGATTCTGTGGAAATATTTTCATTTTCAATTCCCTGTGAATCACCGGATGCAAGCGCGTTTCCTCCCATCATCTGCATGTTTTGCACAAAGGGCAGCGGCATGCTATCCTTTATCCACAGCCCCACCGGACTTTCCGGCTGTATCGGCATCAACAGTCTGGCAAACAGGATCATCCATAAAAAACAGGCATATTTTTTGGGTATCCGGCAAAGGGAAAAAAATGCCCTTGCCAAAAACAGTACACAAAAAATGACTGCTGCCTGCACACTGATATTTAGCAGCCCTGTAACAAGATTTTCCAACATCACCCACCACATCATTCCTGCTCCTCTATAATCTTTTTCAGTTTTTCTACCTCTTCCTCACTCAGCTTCCGGCGGGAAGTAAAAGCAGTGAGAAACCCAGGCAGCGAACCCTGAAAGGAACGATCCACGTAAGCCTCACTCTGCCTTGCGTAAAAAACCTCTTTCCCCATCCGTACAATCACTGTTCCCTCACGGTTTTCAAAAAGTCCCCTGTCACTGAGCTTCTTTAATACCGTGTAAGTAGTAGTTCTTTTCCATCCCAATTCCTTTTCACAAAGCTTCGTCAGCTCCGCCGTAGTGAGCGGGGCGTTCTGCCAGACAATGTCCGCAAACCTGCCCTCAACCATTCCCAGACTGTAATCTTCCATAAATTACCTCATTTCTATATTTTTTCCTTCCTAAGGAAACACTGATTAAAGCGTTTCCCGCGCCGGAGACTCCAGCCTTTTGCTTACCTTTATTGGCACTTTATCACACGCTGTTGTCTATCTTATATAGACGCATGTAGTCTATCATCTATAGACATCTCTGTCAATAGCTTTTCTGCTTATTAATAAAGATCGGAAATAAGTTTGTAGAAATATACAGAGTTGTAAATCGCTATCAGGATATAACCGGAATTTTTGGAGCGAATAAAATGCCAGGCCACAAATGTTGCCTCATGGCCTGGCATAATGTATAACTATTTCCGGATTTACCGATTGATCTTCTGTCCTACGGCAATTTTATCCGGATCCTTGATCTGGGGATTCTTAGCCAGCAGAATTGCAGCGTCATATTGTTTGTCGCTGCAATTCTGCTCAGGCAGTCGCCGGACTGCACTTATCGCATGTAAACACCAACAGGCTGATTCCAATATGCAGGGAGCATAATACATACCATAAGATATCTGTAATTTTAAAAAGATCCCCGTCTTTCAGCCGTATTTCCTTAAGAACAATTCCTTACTTCTCATGCAGCAGACCCATCTTCAATTCAAACATGGCAGGGCTCATGTCCAGATAATGGGTATGGGAATTCTCAAAGCGCTGTTCTTCCTTCCAGATCTCATTTTCCAGCTGGTTCCTCACATAATTCCTGATCTCATCCAGGGAAGGCAGTTTGTATACCAGCTCGCCGTTTTGAAAGATCTGCTTCTGCAGCGGCTTGAAGGTGCAGTCCACAAAACTCCGGTTCTTCCAGTAATGAATGGGATCCACATAGCGCACGGGGGCTGTGGTATCAATCTCTTCTCCCTTCACGGTGAGATAATCCGCCACCGCCTTGCCCTCTTTGTCATACACTCTGTATACTTCCTTGATGCCTGGGTTGGTAATCTTCTCCGCCGTCTCCGAGATCTTGATCTTGGGTATGAATTTACCGTCCTTCTCCACGGCCGCCAGCTTATAGACCGCCCCGAATACGGGAGTGGTGGAGGAAGTAATCAGCTTCTCGCCCACGCCGTAGCTGTCGATCAGAGCCTCCTGCCGGTTCAGGGAGGAAATGGTGTACTCGTCCAGGCTGTTGGAGGCCACAATAATGCAGTCCTTCAGTCCCGCTTCATCCAGAAGCTTCCTTGCCTCCTTTGACAGATAGGCAAGGTCTCCGGAATCCAGACGGATGCCCTTCAGCCGCTTTCCCATGGGTTCCAGGATTTCTCTGGCCACGCGGATGGCATTGGGCACGCCGCTGTGCAGCACATCATAAGTATCTACCAGCAGCACCGTGGCGTCAGGATAGCTCTCCGCGTACGCCTTAAAGGCCTCATATTCATTCTCAAAGGACATCACCCAGCTGTGGGCCATGGTGCCGGAAATGGGAATGTGGAACATCTGCCCCGCCAACACCGTAGCCGTTCCCACCGCGCCGCCGATGTAGGCCGCCCTTGCCCCGTAGACCGCCGCATCCACATTGTGGGCACGCCTTGCCCCGAAATCGGACACCGGCTTGCCGTTTGCCGCCCGCACGATCCGGTTGGTCTTGGTGGCGATCAGGGACTGGTGATTGATCTGCAGCAAAACGGCTGTCTCGATCAGCTGGGCATCGATCAGGGGAGCCACCACAGTCATGACCGGCTCATTCGGGTACATGATCGTCCCCTCGGGCATGGCATAGATATCGCCCCTGAACCGGAAATGGAGCAGATAATCCAGAAATTCCTCCGTAAACAGATTCCTGGTGCGCAGATATTCCACATCCTCTTCGCTGAAATGCAGGTTCTGTATGTATTCCACCACCTGCTCCAGTCCCGCGAAAATGGAAAAACCCGCGTTATCCGGATTATTCCTGTAAAATACATCAAAAGCCACAAGGGTATCCTGGTTGCCGTTATTAAAATACCCGTTGGACATAGTCAGTTCATACATATCCATGACCATGGAAATGTTTCTTTCATTATACTGGGTCTTGCCTGTCTGCTGAGCCCTGTCTGTCTTCTGGATCTTGTCTGCCTTCTGGATCTTGTCTGCCTGCTGGCCGTTGTTTCCTTGCTGGTTATTGTTTGTTTGCTGGTTGTTCATTTTGCTGATTTCCCCTCCTGATTCTTCCATTACCGCGGATCTACCTTACGGCTCCGGATTCCCGCACATGGTTTTCATGTCTTTGCGTCTACAGCATCCGAATGTCTGTTCCTTTCCGGCAATATGGATTCCTGTTCTTTTTCTTACTCACGATCCGAACACAGCCTGTCCAAAGGTATCCCCATCACTCTCTGGCCTTATGTCCACCTGGACATTTTTCACCGTCATATTCTCCACAATTCCTTCTGTAAAATTGTCGTTGTTGGCGGTAATACGGAGATTCTCAAAGGTAAAGTCTGACAGGACGTACTGCTCCTCCTGAGCCTCCACATTAAAATAAGTGTCACACACACAGCTACAGTTCCGCATCGTGATATGCTCTCCCCGGGATCTCGGAACATCCGTCCTTCCTTTCAGGTCAAAAAACTGCGTCCAAGGCTTGACTGTGATAAAGTTTTTCAGCTTTGCGTCCACGTCCTCAACCGTGATATACTCATAAAGCTGGGGCGTGTCAGGACGCATTTTCAGCCACAGCAGATTAGAACCGTCCGATATTTTCAGCCTGCGGATCAGGATATTGCGGTTATGTACGGATTCGGAACCACAGGTCAGACAGCCATGACAGAACCCATAGGTACAGTCCTCCACAAGGATCCTCTCATTTGCGCCGTTCTCCGGCGCCGTGTCAGCCCAGGGACCTTTGCCGCCTTTTAACACCACGGAATCATCATTGACTTCCATGTAGCAGTTTTTGATCAGGAAATCAGTGCACACATCAATGTCAATGGCATCCGTGCTGGGCGCTTTCACCGGTATGGCGGGCGAAAAGATGCGGCAGTTCAGGTATTTCACATGATGGCTTTTGTAAATATGGTTTGTCCAGAAATGAGAGTTCTGCAGATGCAGATCCGCCACCAGAACATTCTGGGAATTGGAAATATAGACCAGGCGGGGACGCTGCTCGTCCTTGTTGGTACATTTCGGATTCCACTCCCTTCTCATCCAGAAGGCTTTCCAGGACCGCAGTCCGTTCCCGTCAATGACTCCCGGTCCGCACATGGTAAAGCCGTCCACGCCGTCAACATTGATCAGTGCCGCGAAATAGGTACAGGTCTCCCCCTCGATACGGGTTTCACAGAGTCTGTAATCGGAAATGTCATCGCTGCCCTTTAGCGTGCCGCCTTCCGACACATAGAGGTTCACCCCCTGCTTAAAGAAAAGGGATCCCGTGAGATAAGTCCCGGCGGGAACCACGATCACACCGCCGCCCCGTTGGGCCACCAGATCGATCAGCCACTGGAATTCCCTGGTATGAACCTTTCCGTCGTCAAAAATACCATATTGTGTCAGGACATACTGCCTGCCCAGTTCCTCCAGGGCAGGAACCTTTGTGTCATAGAACCAGTCGTCAATCACAGTGCCGTCAGGAAAAAACTCCTTATTGACCATATATACCTCTCTTTCCGCCGCAAAAACGGCATACCGATTTATGGATTACCACTATTTTATAATATACCGGCGCACTTTACAAGCAAAACACATATCAGCAGACGCTTCTTTTCATCAATTTTTTAAAACTATATTAATTTTTTTATATATATGGTATACTATATATAATTTGTTCAGAATTGTCAGGAATTGTTAATAATATTTTTTGAAAGGACAAAAGATATGTCGAAAACAGCTCTCGTGATCGGAGCCGGTCCCGCAGGACTTACGGCGGCCTATGAGTTACTGACCAAAGCCAATGATATAAAAGTAGTCGTTTTCGAGGAAAGCGGCTGCTTCGGCGGCATTTCCAAAACGGTAAACTACAAGGGAAACCGCATGGACATGGGCGGCCACCGCTTTTTCTCCAAAATACCGGAGGTCAATGCCTGGTGGGACAGGATGCTTCCCATGCAGGGGCATCCCACCTATGACGACATTCTCTTAAAACGTCCCATGCCGCTGGAGAAGGGCGGACCTGACCCGGAGAAGGAAGACAGGGTTATGCTGACCAGACACCGGGTTTCCCGGATTTATTTTAATGAGAAATTTTTCGACTATCCCGTTTCCCTGAAATGGGACACCCTTAAAAACATGGGCTTCCTCACCACCATGCAGGTAGGTTTCAGTTATTTGAAAGCCATTTTATTCAAAAAGCCGGAGGACAACCTTGAGAATTTCTATATCAACCGGTTTGGCCGTAAGCTATATTCCATGTTCTTTGAATATTACACGGAAAACCTGTGGGGACGCCATCCCAGCGAGATCGATGCCTCCTGGGGCGCCCAACGTGTAAAGGGAATGTCCATTATAGCGATCATCAAAGATATTTTCGGCAAGATTTTCAGAGTCAAAAACCGCAAGGTGGAAACCTCTTTGATTGAAGAATTCAAATACCCCAAGCTGGGGCCCGGACAGCTCTGGGAGGTCACCGCGGAGGAGATCGAGAAGCTGGGCGGCGTCATTCATAAGAATGCAAAAGTCACCAAAATCCATAAAAACGCTGCTAATGTGATCACTTCCCTCACCTATGTGAAGGACGGGGCGGCGCATGAGATCGAGGGCGATTATATTATTTCCTCCATGCCCATAAAAGATCTGGTGGCAGGCATGAACGACGTTCCCGCCAATGAAGCCCGTATTGCGGCCGGGCTGCCCTACCGCGATTACATGACCCTGGGTGTTCTGGTTCCCAGGATCAACCTGGAAAACAAGACGGATATCAGGACGGTGAACAATATTGTCCCCGACTGCTGGGTCTATGTGCAGGACCGCCATGTCAAGCTGGGACGCTTCCAGATCTATAATAACTGGTCACCTTACATGATCAGGGATCTGAAGAATACCGTGTGGATCGGCCTGGAATATTTCGTAAATGAAGGTGACGAATTCTGGAATATGTCCGAAGAGGAATTTTCCAAAGTGGGCATCCAGGAAATGATCAAGCTGGGGCTTATCGATTCCGTCGATGCCGTGATCGACACCCATATGGAAAAGGTGAAAAAGGCATATCCCGCTTACTTTGACACCTATGACGAGATCGACACCCTGGTGGACTACTTAAAGTCCATCGACAATCTCTACTGTGTGGGACGTAACGGTCAGCACCGCTATAACAATATAGACCATTCCATGTGTACGTCCTTTGAAACCGTCAAGAATATCCTGAGTGGCGAAAAGAATAAGGACAATATCTGGAATGTCAATACAGAGAAAGAATACCATGAGGAAGCCGAAGCAAATGAGGTAGACTGAGGGCTGGACAGGTTTCAGGAGCGCCAGAAGGGAATTTTGCAGAAAATGTACCAAAATGCACCTTTTGACGCTCACTTTTTGTCACCTATCTTTTGGCATTCATTTTTTGGCATTCATATCACGTTTATTTCCAGATGAAATTTCTTTTCCATTTCTTTTAAATACTTCTCATGATGGCTGGCTGCTACCAGCATCGGCGCGTAAGCGTCCCTGCCGGATATATGAAACATATAAGGAAATTCCTGAAAGCGTTTATGATATTCCTTCACAAAATCCATAATACCGCTTTGTATTTCCTGTATTCCCTTCAGATTAGCATCTTTCTCCCCAAAGGCAAGTGTGATATCCAGATCTTCCAGATATTGACTTTCGGCGTGTCCCGCTGCTTTGTTCCCCATATAAAATCCTTTAAACTGAGGCGTCGGCGATGAGAGCAGAAGTTCCCAAAACACATTATAACCCTTATTCTGGTCATGCTTTTTCAGAAGATCCCTGTTATGGCTCTGCGAATATAAATATGCCACCAGCTGACCGTCCTGTAGAAAAATCTCCGATGCATCCGGCTCCGCATTATGTAACGTGTTTGTCCCTGCGATGAGACCGATGACCTCACATGAAATCTTCCATTCCTTATCCACCAGATACCGCAATGCCATGGCGCCGCTGCCTGCCCAGCCGATATCAACGGCTGCCGCCCTCCTTACATTTTTTAATACCTTTTCATAATATGCTTTTGCCGCCATATCCTGTTCGCGATACACCTGCATGACCTGATCCCACTTTGCCGCGATAAACACCCTTAACAGATCGTTATTTTTATCCGTCAGTGTGTCGTCTGCTTTCAGATCCACAAAACCGGACTGCTTTCTGCTCAGCTTTCCTGCCACTTCCGGCCACATCCCCTTCCAGTCACACAACTGATCCGTAAGGAAATCAAGTTCCATGGAATGGAGCACCCTGCGAAGCGTATAACCCTGATTTGTCTTGTGGTAAATAAATCTGCGGAAATAGTCGTGCCTGTCAAATGATGCCTCCAGCTTTGTGGCTGCCTTCCGGGACCAGTAGACATATTCCGTAAGTTCACCCGGATATAAATAGTCATAGACCTGCTTTAAGATATCCCCATCCCTGGATAAAAAAAGCAATTTATCAATCCCGTTTTGCTTACAATAATCATGGATAAAAGAACAATATCCCAGCACAAACAGACCGCCATATATAAAGCCGTATTCATATTCCATGGAGTACGCATGCAAGCCTGCATAAATCCAGTTACTGACAATTGCCCGATATGCGCTCCCGATCAACGGAGACATGTCAAATGCCCTGTATAACGATGTGTTCTTATTCACATTCTGATATGGCAAAGTCTCGATTTCTGCCCGCACCGCCATCTTTGCATCGCTGTGGGGATTATCTCCCACATGGATCAGCGACAGCTTCCCGGTTCCATACCCGGACTCGTGTAAATCCGATAATACCTGCTCATACAGCCTGCCATCCGCTTTGCTCTTATGATACGCATTTGAAATATACAGCTTCCCTGCGCCGGTATATCCTGCCTTTTCCAGAATGCTCCCAATACACTCCTCCGGCAGATACATGTCCGAGACAATAATCATCCTTTTATCCAGTTTCTTCAGCCGCTTCCAGACCTCAAGCATAAAGGGATTTGCATAGCACAGCTTCTGCTCCAAAGCTTTTTCTATTCTCTGCCCCGCTTCGGAAGAAATGCCCACTTTTTCCTCCATATTGTCCCATATGTCAGAAAGACATATTTCCTTATTGCCTTCCCTGGCGTTATAGATTTCCCTGGCCTCCCATTCCGCCTTTACACGGATATTTTTAAAATCCATGACCCCAAATGCGTTGCCGAGCATATGGAATACATCCACAGGCAGAGCCAAAGGGCGAAAAATCAAAGTGTCAAAGACATCAAAAGAAATGACATCATATTGGGACAGCTTCCTTACATAATTTTCCACGGTAAGTCCCGGATTCTGCCGCAGGTACTCCTCCGATTCACTCATTCTGCAGTTCAAGCGCTTATTCTCATAGGCGTCCATTTCCGGCACGCTTCCCAGAAACCGGAACTGCAAAACATAGAACGCAAAATTCAGCCACAGCAGATAAGCCCACGAAAGAATTTTGACAATCCGTCCCGAGCCGCTATGCAGTTTGTGATACCGGGCTGATATCCCGGGCTGCCTGTTTACCAATATATTGTATATCGCGATTTTAATAGACATAATCCATCTCCTGTATTTTTTACGACAAAAATCCCGGCGCGAGACCACTGCATATCTTACACCGGGAACCTTGTAATATTCATTCTACCCAAAACTTCTCCATTTGTTCATCGATCACTTTTTTATCTACCCCCAGTTCTTCCACAAGCCGTTTCCCGGCATCTTCTTGCGTCATTCCCTGTTTCCTGTATGTGGTAATAAGGACTCGGTATAAATTATCTGCCTGCCTCTTGGATTCATCGGCACGCCTTTCTGCTTCATCGGCACGCCGGGTCTGCTCAGCTGTCCTGCGGCGTTCCAGCTGTATGTCCATTTTTTCCATGTTCTCAAACAGATTTCCCATGTTGCCGCCCTTCACTTTCTTTATGAGTTCGTCCGTTTCACCCTGTGGCATGTTTACCCTTGCGCAGAGACTCCGTATCTCCGATATTATGATCTCCACCACGTCGGCGGGGGCTCTCTGGAAGATCTCGTCCACCCTCCCGCCGGGAACCCCTGCGAGTTCTCGAAAATCCTCTGCACGTTGTATCTTGTTGAGCAGCATCACCAGCGAGATTGCATCCTCCCTTGACAGCAGTTCCTCATTGGAATATTCCCTTGTCCTTACAAGCCGGTAGGTGATATCCGGTATGTATGCCTGGAACAGATCTCCAAGCAGGATCCTGTCCTTAAGGTGCCATGCGGCTGTCCATTCGTCCGCACCTTCGTAGTACACGATGGGGTAAATCGGTGGGTAACGGAACCCCTTCAGCCTGCTGATGCCCTTGTGTCTCTTCGCTTTCCCATTCGCCGTCCTGCCATGCCCCGGTTTTTCAGCCTCATACTTTTCCTCAAGTTCTATGACATAGTTTTCCCAGATACAGACCATGTACCTTAATATCTGCATGGTCACGTCGTAATCGACCCCGCTCTTATGCTCTATCAGGGAGACCACATAAATGTCCTGTGTCCCGCCTTCCGCGGATCCTCCGGGATTCCTGACACGCACCTTTTTCACCGTGTCCGAATTGAGTTCCACTTCCCGGTACAAATGGTACCGCTCCGAGACATCCTCAATATCCTCCGGCTGTACGTTAGCGAAAAGCTCAAGACCCGAATAGTCCCTTAAAAACTGTGCACACAGGGTATGGTTCCCGAAAATCCGTTTACTGCTTACATCCGCCTCCTGGCAATGATCCGGCTGCTGCGCCGCCTTGTCCTCCGTAAAGGCAGTGCACCCTTCATCCTTCTTTTGTTTCACGTTATCCTCCTGTCCGTACAGGGGGACAACCTATCTCCTAGCCTTGCCTTCCGCCTGTACCTGAAATGAATGTGTGGGAATTGTCTGGCGAAAAGCCTGATATACGCACATAAAATTCCATGAAATGATATTTGATAACCAGACTATACCATAGGTTACACGTCAATGCAAGATTTTTTTGGATCCAAACTGGTAAATCGTAACAGTTCAGTAAGTCTCGCAAAATTGCATAGAAATGCAATTTTGACTTCGCGGGAGAGGCTGTCTGAACTGTTACATAGTTCTACTATACGGCGCATTTTATCTAATTCTGAACTTCCGCTTAAATCTTTGCTCCACGAATCTCCAACAAACGGCATTCTTAATTTTACAGCTTTTCGATTTTTTTAATTTCTTATGATATTTCTCCGGATTGATCTGCTTCAGCCAGCTTATCCCGCTCAGGAAATCATTCATTGCAAGAATTACATAGAACTCCGTCAACCAATCCTTTTGAATATGGAACTTTGTAATTTTTTGTTTCCAGTCTTCCAACACCTGTTTCTTTTCCGGAAGAAATCCGTAAATCTGATTTACAAATAAAGTATTTCTTATGTCATAATATAGAATCAATGGTGTCTGACGCTTTTCGAATGTCTCATGCCACACCTGAACCCCGTTTATAACAATTGGCTTTCCCCCGTGGCGCAGACCATACTCTACGTCATCACAGTGAATGAAAAATGGCAAAATATCATTCTGCATACAGAACTCCATTGGAAAGCAGCAGAACCACCAGCCGCCATATTCAGCAAGGGAATTATCATTGACAAGACTTTTTGCATGGCCATTAAACCCTGCATCTGACATATCCTGCCGGAAACCTATATGCTTTAGTTCTCCCGCATTCCAGATTTCTGCCGCCGTATACTGTATCCAGGGCTTGTCCTGTTGAAACATTCTCCCCGCGACAACTTCTCCTGAATATTCCCATTTCAAATAAGACAAAAAATCAAAGAGTCTGTAAAACGTATCATTCAGAAAAGTAACATCATCATCCATAAAAATCACATGCGAAAACGCAATGCCGGATTTTCTTATTTCCTCTAGTCCCCTTTGAAATCCGCCAGCACCTCCGGTATTGCGATTATGGAAAATATGCACAAAAGGGGGGTTCTCTATATGCAGTTCAGACGCATTATCCGTTATAAACACATGTAAATGAGAAAAATATCTTTTATCCAAAGGATCAAAAAACTTCGATTGCAGAAGCTGACTCAGATTTTTCTCGATAAACTCTTTCCGGTGATAGGTACATATATTGATCGCCAGATATATCTCATTTACATTCGGTCTGATTCCGATTTGACCCTGATTCTTTATTTCCGTGTATCGTTCCCATAATTCCGTGTCAAAATAGTTCTGATATTTTTCTATACTGTGTGTCCCGCTCTTTTTATCCTGCATTTCTGCTTCCTATGCATAATATTGTGAAAGAATCTTACTTGTCTTAAACCTGCCGCTTACTATCGCCCAAACTCTCTGTCGCAAAGCTCCAGCGCCGAGACAATCACCGCATCCATATCATAGTACTTATACTCCGCCAATCTCCCGCCAAAAATTGTTGCGTGTTCTTTCCCTGAAAGTTCCTTGTACTGTTGGTACAATGCTCCATTTTTTGCATCATTTACCGGGTAATAGGGCTCGTCTCCCGGCTTCCACTCTGAACTGTATTCCTTGCTGATAACGGTTTTCGGCAAGTCATTTCCTTCCTCATCCCTGCCAAACTCAAACCATTTATGCTCAATGATTCTCGTAAACGGCGTTTCTCGATCCGTGTAATTTACCGCAGCATTCCCCTGATAATTGGGCATATCCAAAACTTCCGTCTCAAAACGCACGGAACGGTATTCAAGCGCTCCAAAACAATATGCATAATATTCATCGATGGCTCCGGTATAGATTACTTTATCCGCCAGTTCCTCATACTCCTGCTTGTTTTTCAGAAAATCTATTTCCAGCCGCACCTCAATTCCTTCAAGCATGCGCTTTACCATTTTGGTATAACCGCCAATGGGAATCCCCTGATATAAGGCGTTAAAATAGTTGTTGTCAAAAGTCAGCCGTACCGGAAGCCGCTTGATAATAAATGCAGGGAGTTCCTGGCAGGAACGCCCCCACTGCTTTTCGGTATATCCCTTTACCAATTTTTCATAGATATCCATTCCCACCAGTGAGATGGCCTGTTCCTCCAGATTTTTTGGCTCTTTAATTCCCGCTGCCCGCCGCTGCTCCTCGATACATGCCGCTGCTTCTTCGGGCGTCGTTACACCCCACATTTTGTTGAAGGTATACATGTTAAAGGGCAGGGAATACAACTCTCCTTTGTAATTTGCCACCGGGGAGTTGGTAAACCGGTTGAAATCGGCAAATTGATTTACGTAATTCCATACTTGCTTGCTGTTCGTATGGAAAATATGAGCTCCGTATTTATGTACATGGATTCCTTCTATCTGCTCGGTGTACACGTTTCCGGCAATGTTAGGTCGTTTATCAATGACAAGGATGCGTTTTCCTTTTTGTTTCGCCATCTGGGCGAAGGTGACACCGAAAAGGCCGGCACCTACGATTAGGTAATTGTATGGTTTCATGGTGTTAAACCTCCTTTACTGCAAAATTTCATAAACATCGTAGTATGGACAGGATACTTTCAGCTTCTTTAGTTTTTCCTTTATCTTATCAGCCAAAAGCACCTCCGCTATAATCATCACCTGCGTTTCGGGATAACTTTGTTCCTTTTTCGCGATACATGGAATACCTTCATAAGTACTATTTTTTGTATCATCAACTATATAATCTATCTGTATTCCCCAACGCTTAAAAAATTTAATCCAGAACATGCCTAACTCCGTTAATCCATAAAAGGCACAATGCGAAAACCGCTTTTCTCTCATAAAATTGCAGGCCCAAAGAAGCTTCCCGTCATGCAATAGCAAGTCCTTCATATATTTCTCATAAACCGTCATTCGCGTACATATCCCATCCCGTACTTTGAGAAACTGAAACGTCCTGGTATAAATAGGTTCGTATTTGAGTTTCATCAAATCTTCGTACCGTTCTCTCAGTTCTCTCAGCTTTTCCCGTTCTTCCTCATAAGGCAGCCTGCCCTGCGTAATGATATCTACCGCCTTCAGCCCGTAATCATAATACTCTGGTATATAATGTAGTGGAGCTCGTCCCCACTTATGCGACTCATCCCCAAAAACGCCTTTGGGAAATTCAATTACATGACATCCTGCCAACTGCTTTCTAAGATAGCGGTAGCCACGATTAATATTCACATACCATTTTTCAATCTGCCCTTGTTCAAAAAGGTTTACGCTGTCCCTTGCTTCATTGACGGAATAAGGAACCGCCTGACAGTCTACAAGTATAATCTGTTCCTTACGGTACATTTTCAAAATACACTCTATAAATAAATCCATGTAGAACGAAAAGGTTTCATCATCCATATCACTCAACTGCATGATTTCGGCTGATTGAGACACATATCCATTCTCAATTAGCTTCCTAGCTGTATCTTCGAGAACAACGGAGAGATACCTGGCCAGATCGGAAGAGCACACGTCTGAACTCCAGTCACAGTTCAGGATC
>CANDMD010000063.1 GCA_947385725.1 uncultured Lachnospiraceae bacterium
CGCAAACATCAAGCACTGATTTACTTCAGGATTAATGCAACGATGTACTAGTATAACTCAATGTTAATAGCCCTATGTTCATTCTTTTGGGCAGTGCTGACTTTCATTACTTTATTCGCTGCGTCAAACATATGGTTAATTAACGTGGACTATACTAGGTTTTGCAGGATACAGGCGCAGGGGGGCAGGAGGTACTTTCTGCGGCGTGAGTGAGATGTGAAGAGGAGACTCCGGCGATGGAAGCCCAAGAGGGTGTGTAAACACCCCTCTTAGAGCATCGACGTGCATGAGGCTCATCGGAACGCCCATCGTGCCGTCGCAGAAAGCACCTCCTGCCTCCCCTGCGCCATCCCCCTTGACCGGCCCCCAAAAAACAAGCCGCCTGACACTGTCAGCGCCGATTTGCAACAGACAGTTTCCATGCGAAAACGGCCGCATTCATCATGCAGCCGTTTTCCTGTGATATTTATGAGGATCAAAGTTATGAGATTTTTCGTCTTACTTTTGTGCCGGCCGCTCACCCAGGGTGATCTCCAGTTCCAGGGATACGTATTCGCCATCCACCTGCCGCATCACGGTAATTGTCGCCGTGTCACCCGCCATATAATACTGCAGCGCGCTCTTCAGGCCGTTGGCGGAAGTGATCTTTCTGTCGTCAAACTTCACAATGATATCCTGTTTCATAATGCCCGCCGCCTGTGCCGGAGAACCCTCCTCCACATCATAGACGAAGACGCCCTGAGGCATATGATACATCTGGATCACCTGGTCTGTGATCTCCTGCATGGTGATGCCTATATATCCGGTTTCCTCCTCCGGTACCCTGTCTTTCATCAGATCCGCGATAATAGGACTGGCAGAACTGATGGGAATGGCATAACCCATGCCCTCCACTGCGGTGCCGGCGATCTTATTGGAATTGATGCCGACGACCTCGCCTCTTATGTTTAACAGCGCACCGCCGGAATTGCCTTCATTGATCTCCGCGTTTGTCTGGATAAAGGTTCCCGTGGAACCGTCCTCCATGGTAACCTCGCGGTCCAAGGCGCTGACAATGCCGTCTGTGACGGACTGGCCGATGCCCAACGCATTCCCGATGGCGACCACAGGCTCACCCAGCTTTAGGCTACCGCTGTCTCCCAACGTGGCTACCGTAATGGCCTCCCTGGTCTCCGGGCTGAGGTTTTCCAGCGGAACAGCCACCACCGCCAGATCCATATCCGTATCCACACCCTTTATGACAGCCTGAGCCGTACTCCCATCAATAAAGGTGATTTCCAGTGCCTCCGCCCCGTTCACCACATGGTTGTTGGATACGATCAGAAGTTCCTCCGCATTCTCTTCCACAATGATGCCGGAACCGCTGGAAGCGTTCTGTTTGCTGTAAACCTGCCCCCAAATGTTATAACCGGTGCTGGTATAATTACTGACAATGGAAACCATTGCCGGCATGACCTCCTCCACCATATCGGAGACATCGTCATGGACGTAGGTGATATGGGTTGCCTCCGCCTGCCCGTTTGCGGGTATTATCAATGCATCGCCCGCTGCGCCGCTCTCCAGTTCGGAAATCTCCTCTTTCGCAAAATATTCCGTTCCCAGCTTTACCCCGTAGAAGCCTGCGCCTGCGCAAAGTCCGAAGCAAAGTCCCAGACCTGCGCTGAAAGCAACCTTGCGGAAACCGCCCCTGGATTTCTTCGTCTTTTTCATCTCTTCCCGAAGTCCCGGCTCCGCGAGCTGAGG
This sequence comes from uncultured Lachnospiraceae bacterium, assembly GCA_947385725.1. GTDB lineage: Bacteria > Bacillota > Clostridia > Lachnospirales > Lachnospiraceae > Acetatifactor. Next base: position 1,744 of record CANDMD010000063.1, read on the forward strand.
CTCCACTGCCTGGGACGCCGCTGCCTGTGCTTTCTCCTCAAGCACTTCCACCGGACATGCTGTATAATCAAAATAGGGATTTTCATTTTCATTCATGACTGTTTACCTCCTTGTCAGTTCTATGATGAAAGTATAATCCCTATTTGTGTCGAAATTGTGTTTTTCATATGAAGTAGTTGTGAAAAAAATTTATTCCACCGTCACGGATTTTGCAAGATTCCTGGGCTTATCCACATCGCAGCCTCTGCCCACCGCCACATAATAGGCAAACAGCTGCAAAGGAATGATGGCCAGTGAGTTTGCAAAGTAAGGGCTGCTGTCCGGAATATAGATCACATAGTCGGAAGCCTTTTCAATGGCCTTATTCTGTTCACTGGTAACCGCCATGACAAAGGCGCCTCTGGCCTTGACTTCCACGATATTGCTGATAGTCTTCTGGAACAGGGCCGGCTGGGTGGAGAGCGCCACTACCAGGGTGCCGTCCTCTATCAGGGAGATGGTACCGTGCTTCAGCTCACCTGCGGCATATGCTTCCGAATGGATGTAGGAAATCTCCTTCAGCTTCAGGGATCCCTCCAGGGAGATCGCATAATCAATTCCCCTGCCGATAAAGAAAATGTCCCTTGCGCCCAAATAGCGGTTCGCAAAGTGCTGAATCTTCTCCTTCTGACCCAGCAGCAGTTCAATCTGGTCGGGCAGGCAGCGAAGCTCCCTGAGAAGCTCCGAAAAAGTCTTTTCGTCCAATAATCCCCTGACCTTTCCAAGCTTCATCGCCAACATGTAGAGGGCTGTGAGCTGGGCGCTGTATGCCTTGGTGGTAGCCACCGCGATCTCAGGTCCCGCCCAGGTATACAGGCAGGCATCCGCCTCTCTGGCGATGGAACTTCCCACCACATTGACAATGCCCAGCACCTTCTGCCCCCTGGCCTTGGATTCCCGCAGGGCTGCCAGGGTATCCGCCGTCTCGCCGGACTGGCTGATGACAATGACCATATCCTCCTTCCCCAGAATGGGATCCCTGTAACGAAATTCGCTTGCCACATCCACTTCCACAGGTATGCGGGCCAGACCCTCCAGGACATATTTGCCGGTAACGCCGGCATGATAAGCGGAACCGCAGGCCACGATATGGATCTTCCGTATGGCTCCCAGTTCCTCGTCCGACATGTTCAGTTCGTCGATCACAATATCATTTCCCTTGATCCTGGGAGAGATAGTGTCCGTGATCGTCTTAGGCTGTTCATACATCTCCTTTAACATGAAATGCTCATATCCGGACTTCTCCGCCGCATCCGCATCCCAGTCAATGTTGGTGGATTCCTTGGTAAGCTCCTCCTCATCCACGGAATAGAAGCGCAGGCCATCCTTCTTTAGCTCCGCCACCTCCTGATTATCCAGGTAATATACCGTCCTGGTATATTTCAGGATGGCGGGGACATCGGAAGCAATAAAACAGCCGCTGTCATTCTGTCCCACAATCAAAGGACTGTCTTTCCTCGCCGCGTACACCACATCGGGATGATCCGCAAACATGATTCCCAGGGCATAGGAGCCCTCCACACGGTGGAGCACCTTGGTGATCGTCTCCAAGGGATTCCCCTTGTAATAATAATCTATGAGATGAGCCAGTACCTCCGTATCGGTCTCAGATCTGAACTCATACCCCTTATCCTGCATTTTCTTCTTTAGTGGTATGTAATTCTCAATGATCCCGTTATGTACCACGGCGATTGTCCCAGCTGCATTGGTATGGGGATGGGCATTCCTGTCGCTGGGTGCGCCGTGGGTAGCCCACCTGGTATGCCCGATGCCCGAGCAGCCGGGCATGGTCTCACCGCCCCTTGTCAGGTTTTCCAGCACCTTCAGCCGCCCTATGGCCTTTCTGGTCTGGATCGTCTTCCCGTTGAACACCGCCATTCCGGCGGAATCATACCCCCGGTACTCCAGTTTCGACAGTCCCTCCAGAATGATCGGTGCTGCCTGTTCATTTCCAATATAACCCACAATACCACACATAATATACTCTCCGTTCCATTCCAGGTCTGTCTCGTTCCTACCCCGTCTCCGTGTCCTGCACCCTCATTGACGTCTGGCAAGACCACTCCGGAACCGCCGTGACCAATAGTCCCTGTTCATTGTGATCCTCAGGATCCATTTCCGGGACAGCTTTTTATAATGCTTTCCCAGCAGATATCCCATATATTTATAAGCGCATTGTATGCAGAAGGCAGGAAACAGATATGTCTTTTTCCTGTCCCTTAAATGGAGATATGTCTCCCTGACCAGCTTTTTCCCCTCCGATTCCGAAGGAATCCCGGCAAAAATTTCCGGGTGGTCTGCCTGAGACACACCCAGATCGAAATTTCTGCGCAGTTGCTGCATATTTGTATAATTATGGGAATGAAAGACCCTGGCCTGTGCCTCGTAGGCAATACTATAACCGGCCTTTACCGCGCCTGCGGCGTAGATCATATCCTCATTAAATATAGTATGCCGGATAAATCCCCCTAATTCATTGTAAATGTCCCTCCTGTACGCGGCGCATACATTGGAACAGAAAAATGTCTTTACCCCCAGCCTTTCCAGATCCGCTGCGGTTTTCACGGAGGAGACCGGCGGATAATTAAATTCCCTGGAAGCCCTTTCCGTCTCCCTGCAGTCCGCCAGGGGAAGCTGCCTGGCATACGCCACGGCCACCTGCCCCGACAGGTGCTTCGTCAGTTCTTCCACCAGACGGTCATCTGCGGGAAGCGCATCCTGCGTCATGGTAAGGAAGATATCCGCCTTCGAATGAAGCACTCCCTGATGCCTGGTTCCTCCATGGTCAAATTCCTTTTTCAGGATATGCCATACCTTTACATTGGGATACCTGCCCGCAAAGTCCACATCCTGTACCAGCCGTTCAAAATATTCTTTCTCCGTGTTCATGAGAATGATATCCTGCACGGGAACCGTCTGACACTCCAGCTGATCCAACAGCGAAAACAACTCCCTGCCCGGTCTGTACACCGGAATGATCACATCAATCTTCAAGATCGCTACCGCCCTTTATCAATTTTTATTAATGTAAGGAGCCGTCTGCGAAGCTATTTCATCGCCATACATCCGCACACTGTCCGTGACGGTGTAATCCTTATCGTCAAACAGGAACTGATGCAGCCAGATCACGTTGGATTCCAGATCCAGGGGAATAACGCTGCTTCCCTTTGCGCCGATATTGGCGACCGTACGCATGCTTTCCTGAGGGAACCCGCCTTCATCCACGATCTCGTAAGTGGAAATTTTGTCTAAAAATGTCAGGATCGTCTCTGTATCTATATTGGTATAAATATCGTCGATGGCATTGTTGAATACCTTGGTCAGGGTAGCCAGATCCGCCTGCTTTGCCTGGTCTTCAATGGCCTGAAGCACCTCTCTCTGGCGGGCTGTACGTTTGAAATCATCTCCCGCAGTATAACGGATACGGCAATATGCAGTAGCCTGAAGGCCATCCAGCAGCTGATATCCCGCACTTGTCACGGGAACATAATCACACTTCAGTGTCTCCGCAATGTTGATCTGATAGTTATTGATATGCTTTAACTCTTCCTCATCCACATCGATCCAGACGCCCCCCAGACCGTCAATCACCTCGCTGAGCCCTTTATAACCTACCGTAACAAAATGTTCAATATCCATGTCCAGGTTCATATTCAGCATTTTCACGGCCTGCTCCGCACCGCCAAAGGAATATGCAGCATTACATTTCCTGTACTCGTCCGTACCGATGTTCAGATAGGAATCACGGTACACGCTGACCAGCTTGATGTCGCCGGTATCCAGGTTGATGCTGGCGATCATGATACTGTCGCTCCGGCTGCCCTTAAACAGCTGGCTTTCTGTTTCCGCGTCCACGCCAAACAGCGCGATGTTCAGGTAGCCGTGCATGGTGCCGCCCTCCTCCTGGGCCTGCCGCACCTCTTCATGGATTTCCAGTTCCATGGGATCCAGCACGGTCACATTTGGGCCTTCACTGGTCTTGTTCATGACCAGCCACAGAACCATCACCATGATAATGATCACAAAAATTTCCACCGCAAAAATGATAATCTTCCGTTTCTTCTTTGCCTCCTGCTGCTGAGCAGACATTTTTCTGTTGTTCGCTTGTGTAGCCATAATACCTTCTCCTTACTTTAATATGCATTTTTATTGACAAAACCGGTAAAAAAAGTCATAAAAATTATTTTTATATCAAGTCCCAGCGTCCAGTTCTCAATATAATAGATATCATATTCAATGCGCTTTTTTATGGAAGTGTCACCCCGCAGACCATTCACCTGAGCCCAGCCGGTAAGCCCGGGACGAACCTGATGCTTCACCATGTACCTGGGAATTTCTTCCCTGAACTTTTCCACGAACAGCGGCCGTTCCGGCCGGGGGCCCACCAGGCTCATATCGCCTTTCAGGATATTGAACAGCTGCGGCAATTCATCCAGGCTGGTCTTGCGCAGAATCCTGCCTGCCCTGGTCACACGGGGATCATTTTTTACCGTCCACGCCTTTTTCTCGTCCCCGGGAGACTGCTGCTCCATACTGCGGAACTTATACATCTGAAAAGACTTATTGTGTAGTCCTATCCGCTCCTGCTGGAAAATAATCGGCCCGGGGCTGGAACATTTTACCGCAATGGCTGATATCAGCATAATGGGGGAGGTAATGATAATACCCACCAGAGAACCAACAATATCAATTACCCGCTTTATAATGATATTCCCTGTATTCGTCAGCGGAACATACCTGATGTTAATGACCGGCAGTCCCATCAGATCCTCCGTGTAGGGTCTGCTGGGAATCATGCTGTTATAATCCGGAATAAACTTTGTGTGCACTCCGGACTTTTCACAGGTGTGCACGATCTCCTCCAGATTATCATAGTCCTTCAGCGGAAGAGTGATGGCGATCTCATCCAGTTTGTTCTCCGGCAGGATGATTTCCAGGTTCCCCAGGGTTCCCAGCACCTTGACGCCTTTGTACAGCGTTCCGGCAGGCACGTGATCGTCCAGGATGCCGCATGCCACATACCCCCACTGGGGATTGTCCTTCAGACGGTCGATGTATTCCTCCGTGGCCCGGGAATACCCTACCAGAAGCATATGTTTCAGATTATAACCCTTGCTGCGCATCGTCCGCAGACCCTTGCGGAGCACCAGTCTCAGCCAGGAGGTAATCCCCACATTAAAAATATAGAACAGAGCCATCACGGACCGGGAGAAGTTGATCTCCTTGATGATCATATACAATACGACAATCAATACCACGATCCCTATGGTATTGGCCTTCACGATACCGTATACCTCAAACCTACGGCGCACTGTCCTTTTGGGCGCGTATACGCTGCATGCATAGTAGATGAGCAGATACGTCGGCACAATAAAGATCAACAGCATGACATACTCGCTGAGCGGCAGGACGCCCGGCCCGGGGCCGTCATTAAAGACATAAAATTTCACAAGATAAGCCAATATCAACGAGAACGCAGTGATGACAGCGTCTATGAATACCATTAATCGATTGAATACTTTCTGATTGTCTTTAATCATACGCTTCACCCAAGCTTCATGTTACAGTAATATTATAAAAAACACAACTTAGGAATTTATGAAGCTGTTTCTTAAGATTTCTTAAGAAATCGAAGCGTATTGGCATAAAGCTGTCCCTGAATGGCAAAATAATTGCGCAGACGCGCCCATCGGAAAGGGATCCTGTGTTTTCTGCCTTCCTTGGAAAATAATTTGCCAAATCCCGCCTTAAGCCCCTTCAGATAGGATCCGCCCATGCCTTTTTTACAGAAAAAAAGAAATTTGATCAGAAATCCTGTGATCAGAAACGGAAGATTCCAAATCCATTGTAAGGGCGGCATATTTTTCCCTATGACATATACATTGTTGGCCGCCGCATGTACTGTCTTAAATTCGTTGTATCTGGAGCCGGAGGAGGCGCTTCCATAGTGGATCACCTCTGCCCCGGGTTCATAGTAATTCCGATAGCCGTATACCCTTGCCCTGTAGCCGATATCCAGATCCTCCATGTAGGCAAAGTGCAGCTCGTCAAAAAGCCCGATCTCTTCCAATACGCTCCGCCTGTAGACTGCCGCGCCGCCGCATGCAGAAAAGACCTCCGTCGCTTTGCCGAAGGCAGCCGCAGGTCTTCCCTTTCCCCTGGCATAAGCCCAGCCGAGGACGCAGTACCGGTCGCCGGCACCGTCCAACAGTTCCGGCCTGTCCCACAGAAGCATCCGTGCGCTGACGGAAAACGCGTCCGGCCTGCTCTCTATGGCATGATAAAGCGCACGGACAAATCCCGCCTTCACCTTTGTGTCATTATTCAGCAGAATGACATAGGGAGATGCCGACGCCTCGATCCCCACATTGGCAGCGTGACAGAATCCGGTATTTTCAGGCAAAGAAATCACCCTGACATGAGGGAATTCCTGCTTTATAAAGTCAACGCTCCCGTCCTCAGAGCCATTGTCCACAACGATCACCTCATACCCGGGGACATCCTGAGTCTGGGCTTCCCGGCTCTTGGCTTCCTGCGCCTGGGGCTCCCGGCTCTTGGCTTCCTGCGTCTTGGACTCCCGGTTCTGACCTTCCAGTGACTTGGACTCCCGGTTCTTGGCTTCCTGCGCCTGGGGCTCCCGGTTCTGGCCTTCCAGTGACTGTAGACACTCCCCCAGAAACCTTCTGCCGTTATAATTTGGAATAACTATTGTTATTTCTTTCATTTTTCCTTCTGAACCACCCCTGCTACCTAACTTCGTTGACAGACTTCTTTCCCCTTCGCTGACACCTACATCAACAACCGCCATTAACTGTCTCTGTTACCGGCCTTTCTGTAGCTTCCGTCCATGTTCCGGTAAATACAACAGCCAATATCCCCGCCGTCTGAATGCCGCTCCCAGTTTCACGCCCAGAATTCTGAGGTCTGTTCCATCGGGCAGGACTGACGGATCAAAAATACCGGTTCCGGCCAGCGGCACATAAGGGACGCCCGTCACCTCCTCAAAGAGCCCCCACAGCTCCTCTCTCACCGCAATGTTCCTGAGATCCAGTGCTTCCGCCTCCTGCTGGAGCACAGCCCTGTGAAGATATCCGCTGTAAGTCACGGGAAGCCCCTCATAAAGCACCCTGCCTTCCTTCGACATCCTTCCGCCCACAATTTTTCCCGCCTGTACCACGGGGCCTCCCAAGGCCGCCAGTTCGGGACGCATCTTGAAGACATCCCCCTGATACTCCAGCCGGTAAAAACCCAGGTGCTCCGTATCCACTGCCCTGACCTTCCATCCCTTCCTGTCCGCAAAATCCTGCACCGCCCGTTTCCCGGCTTCATACGCATATCCCTTACTCTGGGGATTTTCCGCGGTGGATCCCGTATGGCACCGCCAGTGGTACAGGACGGCAGGGATATGGACGATCTGGTTTTCCCGTCCGCCGGCCAGGACTTCATACACACCCCGCAGCACCAGGTCAAAGTCCTGGGCCCCGTCATATTCCCTGCGAAACTGAAGTTTCTGAATCAGTTCCCGCTTCATCACCATAAAATGACAAATGTAATTATTTGACAATAATAAATCCTGATTAAACTTTTCTTTAAAATTGGGGTCATAAAATTCTGTTCCCTCTCCGTTGCATTTGTCCTCGTCCGAGTACAGAATCTGCGGTTTGACACCGTTCTGCCGTTCCTGTTCGATCCTGGCAGCCATTTCATAAAGGGCATTCTCCGCCAGCATGTCATCATGGTCAAGAAGTCCCACATAATCACCCGACACCAGGGCGATCCCCTGGTTGGTGTTATCCGCGATCCCGCCGTTAAAGGGAAGGTGGTGATAACGGATGCGGGAATCGCCGTACGACTCCGCTACCGCTTTTATCCTGTTACCACCAATATCAATAACAGTCGATTTTCTTCTATCATCAGCCTTTTCATCTACTGATTCCTTGTTCTCTGTTTCTCTGTCCTCTGTGGCATCCGCCAGGATCAGTTCCCACCTGGGGTAAGTTTGTTTGATAACAGATGATATCATCTCTTGGAGATACTTCTCCGGCGTGTGATATGTCGGAACCACGATACTGAAGCATATGTTTGAAAATCCTTCCGCAGCACGCTGGCGCTGTACCGCCTTCTCTTCCTCTGGAACAGGTTCCCACTGATAGGGTGCCTGACTACAGCGCTCCAGTCTCTCCCGCAAGGTGCTTACCGTCTTTCTGAGGCCATTCCGCTTCAGATAGTATATGGTCTTTTTCAGATTGGCTTTGTTCAAAATACCCATGAAAATACCCGTTTTTCCTGTGCCAGACACATCTTTCCGATGTATTGGAAGTTCCCTACCGATTCCATGTGGAATCAGGTAGGGAACCTTTCACTTTCTCTATGACTTTGTTACTCTGTCAATCCATGCCTGGAAACACGCCGGCAAAATCGTGTTGCGATTCCCAGCCGATTCCGCGAAGGTGTTTTTATGCGTTTTTTGCATAAAAACCCGAGATTGCCTACATCTCAGAGCAATGCCTTGAGATCTTCTGTCAGCTTATCAACTCTTGCCTGGGCATCCTCAATACTGCTTCCCTTCACACCCATGTAGAACTTGATCTTAGGCTCTGTGCCGGAGGGACGGGCACAGCACCACGCGTCGTCGGGAAGCTCAAAATAGAGCACATTGGAATTAGGAAGACCTGTCTTTGTCTCTTCCCCTGTCTCCATGTCAATGATCTTATCCGTCTTATAATCCCTGAACTTCAATACCTTCAGATCGCCAAATGCCTTGGGCGGATTCTGGCGGAGTTTATCCATGATCTCGGCAATCTGCCTTGCGCCGTCGATTCCCTTCATGGTAATGGTATACTGGGTCTCCTTGAAATATCCGTATTTTTCGTAAGTATCCAGCATCATATCCCACAAGGTCTTGCCCTGCTTCTTGCAGTACGCCGCCACTTCACAGAGACACATAACGGCCACAACTGCATCTTTGTCCCTTGCATGGGTTCCAGCCAGGCATCCGTAGCTCTCCTCCAGGCCGAACACATAATTGTTGCTCCCTGTCTGCTCGAACAGCTTGATCTGCTCGCCGATAAACTTGAAGCCCGTCAGTACCTCAATCAGCTTCACGTTATAAGCCGCCGTGATGGGCCTGGTCATATTGGTGGTAACAATGGTCGTAACCAGCGCAGGATTCTCGGGCATTGTACCTGTTGCGGTCTTCTCCCTTAAAATATACTCCGCGATCAGCATACCGGACATATTTCCCGTGAAGGAAACATATTCCCCGGTCTTGGTGTCCTTCGCGTAAATCCCCAGACGGTCCGCATCCGGATCGGTAGCCAGGACAATGTCCGCATCCTTCTCCTTTGCCAGACGCAGCGCGTATGTAAACGCCTTGGGATCCTCAGGGTTGGGATAATCCAGGGTGGTAAACTTGGGATCTGGATTCTCCTGTTCCGGAACCACATACACATTCTTAAAGCCCAACTCAGACAGAATACGTCTGACAGGCAGATTTCCTGTGCCGCAGAGAGGGGTATAAACGATCTTAATGTCATCCGCTACCTCAGCAATCACATCGGGATGGATGATCTGCTTCTTCAGTTCCGCCATGTACTTGTCGTCGATCTCTTTGCCGATGACCTGATACAGCCCTTTGTCCTGGGCGTCCGCCTTATCCATGGTCTTTACCGTATGGTAATCCTTGATGCTCTGTACTTCCTCAATGATCTGCTTATCCTTGGGCGCGGTCACCTGGGCGCCATCCTCCCAGTACACCTTGTAACCGTTGTACTCAGGCGGATTGTGGCTGGCAGTTACCACGATACCTGCCGTACATCCCAGGGTGCGGAGCGCAAAGGAAAGTTCCGGCGTGGGCCGCAGAGATTCGAAGACATATGCCTTGATGCCGTTTGCCGCAAGGCAGAGCGCCGCCTCATCCGCAAATTCGGGAGACATATTCCTGGAATCATAGGCAATGGCTACACCCTTCTCCTGTGTACCCTGCTTTAAAATGAAGTTTGCAAGACCCTGTGTGGCCTTGCGAACCGTATAGAGATTCATGCGGTTTGTTCCCGCACCGATGATGCCGCGAAGGCCGCCGGTGCCGAACTCCAACTCCTTATAGAAGCGTTCCTCGATCTCTCCTTCGTTATCCCGGATAGCCAGAAGTTCATTCTTGGTATCCTGGTCGAAATAGTCGTCGTTCAGCCAGAAATTAAATTCATCCATAAAACTCATTTTCTCATACCCCGTTTCTGCACAGTTTTTTACTTAGGAGGGTCTGCGGACACTGTGCTGGCGCAGACCTGAAACATTAAATTAACGGTACCGCTGATCGTCTTGAATAAGGTCATTATACCATAACCGTCCTGTTTCCGCCACAGCAAGTTGCAATATTTGGAAACTGTCCGCACTATATAATAAAGTTAAAGGGATTAATATAATACGTTCCACTGAACAGATGGATCATCAACAGCCCCCACCCTCCAAAAACAGCGATATTTTTCCACACACTGCGCTCTGTGTCATAGGTCAGCACCACAAGCCTTGCCGCAGCCACCACCCAGAGCAGCAGCATACCAGACGTCATCTCCCAGGCAAAGCTGGCGCATTCCAGTTTGCTGCCGGCTTCCACCAGGAAGATAAATTCCAGAGTTCCCGTCAGATACCCGGTCAGAGCCAGACGTCCCTCCACACTCTTCAGGAAATATTTCGGATGGGTTGCCACCATCCAAATGGCAAAAGCCATCCCGTGCACCCAGGATCTTACTATGTTAGGCGAATAAATGTGCCACACCGTAAACGGAGGATAGACCGCCACCTTTGCGTCCGAAAAGGTTCCGCCCCAAAAGTAGAACGCGGCGTAGGAGAACAGCAGGTAAATCACCGAGGGGATGCAGGCGCAGCCCACCCTCCACATGAAACTCCATACCTTTTTCCAACTGCCATCCTTTTTCCGCAGCGCCTGTACCATATCCACGCAGAGATATACCACTCCTGCAGGAACCAGCATGAACATGAAAGTAGGTTTTGCAAACGTAGAGATAAACAACACGACGCCAAATGCGATATAAAGCGTTTTCTGACTTTTTACGTCCCGGAAAAAGATCGTTTCCTCCCCCCGGTACATCAGGATCAGATCCACCGCGATCAGGAACGCAAACAGTCCAAACGGCTTCACCGCGCTATGGGTGGGATTGAAAAAGGCATTGATGGAATACTGTCCCTCATACTGATAGGAGTTAAACCATTCCATATACAACGGCATCACAAGGCTCAACATACCGCTGACAACTGCCGCGGGCACTCCTGAAGCGTTTTTTGTAAATTTTTCCGTGATTCGGTCGATAGCGAAAAAGGTAACTATGCAGTTCAGGGCACAAAATCCCCCATGCACAAAGGCGCCTGCGTCCTCCAACGGCATTTTCAGGAATTTCATACTGCATTTCACACAAATATTCCACAGCATATAAGGCTTTCTGATCCATATTTTGGCAAAGGTCGTCAGGTAAAGGTCATTGGCCTCCAAAAGATGCTCATGAAGGTCATTCAGGTCCGGATCCCTGAACAGGTTCAGCGCATGTTTATACATGATGACAAATACCATTACCGATAAGACCGCAGCCACCGCATACTTGGCTCTGTTCTGTTGATTACCTGATCTCGTTTCCATTCTCTTTTCATCCTTTCCTTATAGCATGCTTTCCGTCAACCTTCTGCCCGGCTCTGTATCTTCAATGAATAGTCGCTTCTGTCAAGGGAGAAATTAGGATTATAATAAGGATCCCCCGCTTCCAGCTCTTGCTTCCACTTTTCCCGGAATTTTTCAGATTCTCTGTTATATCTCTCCGCGCTCTCTCCATGATCGTCCAGTCCCCTGGAAATGGATTCATAATGAAACAGTTCCGCAAAGGGAGTAAAAACATTGAGCAGTCCCTTTGCCCTCAGCTTCAGGCAGAAATCCACATCATTCAAAGACACCGCAAATCCCTCGTCCAGGCCGCCCACTTCCTCATAGAGGCTCTTCTTTACCATCAGGCAGGCTCCCGTGACAGCAGTGACATCCTGGGCATAGCATAGCCGTCCCATATAGCCGAGATTCTGGCGGTGCTGCTTATAATGCGTATGTCCTGCGGTTCTGTGGGCACCCAGCCCGATCACCACCCCCGCGTGCTGGATCGTCTTATCCCCATAGTAGAGTTTTGCCCCTGTGGCGCCTACATCCTCCCGTTGGGCATACATCAGCAGTTCTTCCATCCAGTTGACCGTAATGACCTCCGTGTCGTTATTCAGCAATAAAATATACTCGCCAGTGGCGTATTTCGCTCCCAGATTGTTGACGGCGGCATAATTAAAGGCTCCCTGAAATGTGACCACCGCCGCTTTCCCGTCCTGACTCTGCTGGAGTTCCCTGCCACCCTCATAAGGATGCCCTAAAAGCTGCGTGTAATACTCCTTGATCTCCTGGGTGGAACTGTTATTCTCCACCACAATGATCTCATAGTTATCGTAAGTGGACTTCTCCAGGATGGACGTCACACACCGGCGAAGATCGCCCGCGTGATCCCTGTTCGCAATAATGATGGAGATTTTCGGCGTCCCCAGGATCTGGTAGCGTATCCGGAAGATTGTCTCAAAGGCACGCGTGCTCTCTATCCTGAAATGGTCAAAGCCATGCTTCCTCAGGTGCTCTGCCACCGCTCCCTTTGCCGCCTCAATGGCATAGGGTTTTGCCTCGATGCCAGCCGCCGTGCTTCCTGCGTGGCTGCGCCAGTAATACATCAGCCTGGGGACATGGACCACCTTTTTCGCATTATCCGTCAGCCGCAGGATCATATCATGATCCTGGCTTCCGTCGAATTTCGGACGGAACAGTTCACTGCCGTCCAGAAGTTCCCTGGCAAATACACTGAAATGGCAGATATAATTATTTGCCCGGAGATTATCCGGGGAATAGTCCGGCTTAAAGTGCATGGTCAACATATGGTCGATATTACCGCTTTTAAAGGTCGTCTCATCACAGTAGAGATAATCCGCACCCTGCTCATTGATGGCCTTCACATACTCATAGAGCACGCTGGGATGCAGAATATCGTCCTGATCCAGCAGACCGATAAATTCGCCTGTGGCCATCCCCAGACAGGCGTTGGTATTGCCCGAAATACCACTGTTCTTTTCCAGTTTCCGATAGACTACCCTGCCCCCGGATTTCTCCACGTATTGGCGGCAGATTTCCCCCATATAGGCGTGCGCCTCATCGGAGCCGTCCGCCAGGCACAGTTCCCAGTTCTCATAGGTCTGGTTCATCACGGATTCCAGCATCTCAATCTGAAATTCCCTCTGATTGTTCCAGAGCGGCACCAGGACACTGATCTTCGGCATCCGCGGAAACACCGCCGACCGTTCCGCAGCCGCCTGTTCAGGGGAGGGAAAGCTTTCCGTTCCAAACTGGCGCATGGCGGCCTTCTCCCGCTTCTTATAATCTATCTTATGGAGGATTCCCCTGGGGCCACCGCAGTTTGCCACCCGATCCTTCTGGCGGATCAGCCAGTGGACGCAGCTTCGGAGGGGCTTGCTCAGCTTCCACAAAGGATTTTTCTTAATCCTGCCCAGCTTCCACTCCAGTTCCTCGTTTTTTGCCTCAAGATCCGCAACCCGTGCCGCCAGGTCAGCACATTTCAGGTGTTCCTGTTCGTATGCCTCCCTGTAATCTACCTCTGTCATATTCTTCCTCATTTCCTCTCGGGGATCTGCTTCCCAGGGAATAAATCATTCCCGGAATTAAATAATTCCCGGAACTGAACAGTTCCCTGAATTGTCAACAGTTCCCTACGGAATCACAATAAACCGGTTGGACCAGTTCGCCAGTCCTGCCCCGGTGATCCGGTGCTTCGCCGCCGCGCCGATCCGATATCTTCCCGGCGGAAGCAGATTTCCTTTCAGCCGTACATGAAATCCACTCAACGCCACATTCACCTGATCCGGCATGTTTTCCTCCAGATCAGGCCTGTACTGCTCCTTCAGCGGGATCACCATTACATCACCGGGACCCCGGAACCACTCATCCGCCTCGGGCAAAAAATTTTCCCGCACCCTCTTCAGGATAAGGCTTTTGTCGTAACATGCATTATTATCTCCCAGCACCACCGACCAGCCATATATCTCACCTGACTGCACCGCCTCTACCCGCACCATGACACACTCATCCCTGCGATAATCATACAAGGTCTTTTCCGCCAGGAATCTGGCATACTCCTGCACGCAGTTTCCCATCGTCTCATAAGCCGGACGAATCATGGTATCCAGCCCCTCCCTGTTCAGGTGGGCAGAGTAATAGGGGTCTTTTCCCACCAGTCCGGGATGGTTCTCATAAAGCCTGTCCCGCTCCTCCAGAAGCCGCTCCAGTCCGTCCACGGAATCATCCCCGCCGCGGCTTAGAGACTCATGATGATAAGCATGGCAGTCATGGATACAGACATTATGATATCCCGCCTCATACAGCCTGAAGCAAAGGTCGACGTCATTAAATGCCACCCGCAATTCTTCCGCGAAGCCTCCCGCTTCCTGAAACTTTTCGCGCTCTACCATCAGACAGGCGGCGGTGACTGCAAGGTAATTCATACAACTGTGGCAGACATATCTGCTGACCTTCCCATTCTCATGGAATTGCAGTTTATGCACCGGTCCTATGGGCAGATTTGTGATACCGGCATGCTGGATCTTTTCCGACTGCGGATAATAAAGCTTCATCCCCACCGCGCCGGTATACGGTCTCGCCGCCAGAACCGCCATCCGTTCCACACATCCCTTTACCGCCAGTTCCACATCGTCATTCAAAAACAGCAAAAACCGCCCCCTGGCCGCCTCCGCCCCCAGATTGCACATCCGGGAAAAATGAAATTCCATGGGGCGGTACAGGTAAGTGACCTGAAAATATTCCTCCGACAGCGTTCCCACCAGTTCTTCTGTCTTCCCTTTGTTTTCCGCAGTGCTTCCGTTATCCACCACGATGACCTCAAGCCGGAGTCCATCCCCGGCATCCCTCACCGCCCGCAGGCATTTTGCCAGCAGTTCAGGGTGATCCCTGGAAGGAACCACAACCGTGACCAGAAATCCTGCCGGGTCCCCGCATCCTTCCACCTCCTGCCGGAGTTCCGGCACAGACCCTTCAGAATGGTTCTGAAAGCCGGTCATATCATGTCTGTAAAACAATTCCTGCATTGCGCCACTGCCGTGGAACAGGATCTGAGACACATGCCCTATGCCACAGGAACCCTTCCGGTATCCTCCCGCCAGTTCCACGCAACGGTACACCCATTGGATATATGTCTTGAAGTCCGTCA
>CANDMD010000064.1 GCA_947385725.1 uncultured Lachnospiraceae bacterium
CCTGGACGTTTTTCCGGTGATCAATAAGATCGATCTGCCCAGCGCGGAACCCCAGCGTGTGATCGATGAGATCGAGGATGTGATCGGCTTGGAAGCCCAGGACGCCCCCCTGATTTCCGCCAAGAACGGCATCGGGATCGAGGAAGTGCTGGAACAGGTGGTGGCGAAGATCCCGGCGCCCTCCGGGAATCCTGAAAATCCCCTGCAGGCGCTGATCTTTGATTCCCTGTATGATTCCTACAAGGGTGTCATTATTTTCTGCCGCATTATGGAGGGAACGGTGAAAAAAGGTACCAGGATCCGCATGATGGCCACAGGGGCAAGGCAGGAGGTGGTGGAAGTGGGCTACTTTGGCGCGGGGCAGTTCATCCCCTGCGAGGAGCTTTCCGCCGGGATGGTGGGTTATATCACTGCATCCATTAAGAATGTGAAGGATACGGCGGTGGGCGATACGGTGACGGACGATGACCGTCCCTGCGCAGAGCCCCTGCCCGGCTATAAAAAAGTGCAGTCCATGGTGTACTGCGGCCTGTATCCGGCGGACGGCGCCAAATACCCGGATCTGCGGGACGCGTTGGAGAAGCTGCAGCTGAATGATGCCTCCCTGAATTATGAGCCGGAGACATCCGTTGCGCTGGGCTTCGGATTCCGGTGCGGCTTTCTGGGGCTGCTGCATCTGGAGGTCATCCAGGAGCGCCTGGAGCGGGAGTATAATCTGGATCTGGTGACCACGGCGCCGGGCGTGATTTATAAGGTGCACAAGACTAACGGCGAGGTCATTGAACTGACCAATCCCTCCAATCTGCCAGACCCCTCCGTGATCGAGTACATGGAGGAACCGGTGGTCAGCGCGGAGATCATGGTGACCAGCGAATTTATCGGATCCATTATGGAACTCTGTCAGGAGAGGCGGGGACGGTATCTGGGGATGGAATATATTGAGGGCACCAGGGCTCTGTTAAAATACGATCTGCCCTTGAACGAGATTATCTACGATTTCTTTGACGCCCTGAAATCAAGGTCCAGGGGCTATGCTTCTTTTGACTATGATATCAAGGGTTATGAGGAGTCTAAACTGGTGAAGCTGGACATCCTGATCAACCGGGAGGAAGTGGATGCGCTTTCCTTTATCGTTCATGCGGATTCCGCCTATGAGAGAGGCCGGAAAATGTGTGAGAAGCTGAAGGATGAGATCCCCAGGCATTTGTTTGAGATTCCCATCCAGGCGGCGGTGGGCGGCAAGATCATTGCCAGGGAAACGGTCAAGGCGATGCGTAAGGATGTTCTGGCGAAGTGCTACGGGGGAGACATCACCCGCAAAAAGAAACTGTTGGAAAAGCAGAAAGAGGGAAAGAAGCGTATGCGCCAGATCGGCAATGTGGAGATTCCCCAGAAAGCATTTATGAGTGTGTTAAAGCTGGATGACAGATAAAAGAGAACTGGAATTATATTTTCATATCCCCTTCTGTATCAGGAAATGCCTGTACTGCGACTTCCTTTCCGCCCCCGGGGAGGGGAAAACGAAGGCGCAGTATATGGAGGCTTTGATCCGGGAGACGAAGGAGA
This sequence comes from uncultured Lachnospiraceae bacterium, assembly GCA_947385725.1. Taxonomy (GTDB): domain Bacteria; phylum Bacillota; class Clostridia; order Lachnospirales; family Lachnospiraceae; genus Acetatifactor. The sequence continues at coordinate 1,567 of CANDMD010000064.1, forward strand.
GGGCAGGAGACTACCGGAACTATTGCGTAGTCTCTGTTTTTTTGGGGGGAGGTACGCCTTCCGTCGTGTCTCCGGAGCAGATCCGTGTGCTGCTGGAAACGGTGCGGGAGGAGTATGACCTGGCGGAGGACGCGGAGATTACCATGGAAGTGAACCCGGGCACGGTGGACGAGAGGACGCTGTCTGCCTACCGTCAGTGGGGGATAAACCGCCTGAGTATCGGGCTTCAGTCTGCAGACGACAGGGAATTGGCGGCGCTGGGCAGAATCCATACCTACGGACAGTTTTTAGGGGCTTACCATACAGCCAGAAAGTGTGGCTTTTCCAATATCAATGTGGATCTTATGAGCGCTCTGCCGGGTCAGACCCTGCAAAGCTATCTGGCTACTTTGAGGAAGATTCTTGCCCTGGAACCGGCCCCGGAGCATATTTCCGCATACAGTCTGATTCTGGAGGAGGGAACTCCCTTTTATGAGATGGCGCGGCGGGGGGAGTTACAGCTTCCCGATGAGGAATGTGACAGGCTGATGTATGAGATGACGGGAAATCTGCTGGAACGGGCAGGCTATTACCGATACGAGATATCCAATTACGCGAAACCGGGCAGTGAGTGCCGTCATAACTGCGGCTACTGGCGCAGGAGGGAATACCTGGGACTGGGGGTCGGGGCTGCCTCCCTGCTCGGGAACTGCCGGTTCCGGAACGGGGATTCCCTGGAGGCTTATCTGACCGCCCCCCTGAATGTAAGGGAGGAGATGCAGGAACTGACTGTGGAAGAACAGATGGAGGAATTTATGTTTCTGGGGCTGCGGATGACAGAGGGCGTATCACCTTTGGAATTTCAGAACTCGTTTGGCAAAAGCATGGAGGAGGTTTACGGTCCGGTCATAGAAAAGAACATGAGAGATGGCCTGCTGGAATATCGGGGCAGGATATCCTCGGGAGAACCCGCCCGTCTCGCACTGACCGGAAGGGGGCTGGACGTGAGCAATATGGTGATGGCTCAGTTCTTGTTCCCCTGAGCGGGTAATGGGGCGGAGAGGGCAGCGTCTATCCGGCGAATATGCGTTAATATTTTTGGTCAGGCACTATGGACGAAACTGGCTCATAAACTATTGTTAAGAGAGATCCACGGAGGCTATGTTTGAAAACATTTCAAAAACCGTTGACCTCAGAGGAAGAAGCCGAGTATATCCGACTGCTGAGAGAGGGGATCGGAGAGGAGTCCCGCAAGGCAAAGGAAATCCTGATAGAACGCAACCTGCGCCTGGTTGCGCATATTGCAAAAAAGTACCAGAATGTGGACGAGGATATGGAAGACCTGATCTCCATCGGCTGTATCGGGCTGATCAAGGCGGTGGACACCTTCGATGCCGGAAAAGGGAGGCTTGCCACATATGCCTGCCGATGTATTGATAATGAACTGTTGATGCTGCTTCGGGGGAAAAAGAAGATATCCAGGGAGGTATCGCTGTTTGAACCCATTGGGCAGGATAAAGAAGGAAATGAGATTCATCTGATGGATGTCATGGAACAGCAGCAGCCGGATATTGTGGACAGAATGGAAACAGTCAATCATATCAGGATGCTGCTGAAACTGATTGACGAGTGCCTCACCGACCGGGAGAGGGAGATCCTGATCCTCCGGTACGGACTGGGAGGAATGCCGGAAGCAACCCAGAGTGAGATAGGAGTAAGGCTTGGGATATCGCGGAGTTATGTGTCAAGGATAGAGAAGAAGGCGTTGAATAAGCTACGGGAAAGATTCGAGGAAAGATGAAGTCGCGTAAAAGATAGGAAATTCCAGAAAGTGGGATGGGTTCATTTGGTTAAGGGATGCCAAACTGACTCGTCCCATTCTTTGATAAAGGGCATAATTATATGGAAACTTCCGAAATATCCTTGTGCGTTATTTGTAGAGCATGTATAATTATAGATACTTTAGACTAACAAAATGTTAGGAGTTATTGGGGAGGGCAGAGAGGTGAAGAACATGGAGAATAATACGATTGAAAGGCTTATAGATAAAATTAATATGGATCCCTCAGTATTGTTTTTGGGACAGGATTATCTTGGCTCTAAAACAGGAAAAATATATTTTATGATATTATTAATAAGAAATATTGTTATGGTGAATTGCGCTCAGAGACAGATTATACAGACATGTGGGAAAAAATGAATGAAGGTAATCCATTAGATGATTCCTCATTTGAGAAAATGAGGTCTGTTTTGTTACAACTTCCTGAACAGAGATGGCTTCGTAAAATTTTAAATTTACGATGGGGAATGGTGATAACATCAGCTGTGGATGGGTCCTGTACCAATGCGTGGGCCAGGATTTTTCCGTGAAGGCTATAGACATGAATTGGAGAGTTTTTGATAGAAAATATATATCGAAAAGAGCATTAAATGTGTCTTTTCTTTATGGAACTATTGATGGGATGAATGAGGTGTTTCCGCCAAAGGAATGTTCTTATGGCACTTTTATGAAAGTACGGAAGAAAATAAATGACAGGATAGAGTGGATTTATAGCAATATTTTGTCTGAATATGGGGTTTTAATTATTGATGGTTGGAATCCGGAATATGACTGGATGAAGACCTTGTTAGATAATGCTGGCGAAATGCCTTATAATTCAATATACCTGTTTGGCGTTACTGGTAGCGTTTTAAATAATGAGGATGTTAAAGCACTGATTGATAATGGGATACTTCAGATAGATGAGAGAAGTTTTGCACGGGCATTGGAGGAAATAGGCTTTTTCGATGATGTATCAGATGATTTTAGGGAAGAATATGGAACAGAGGAAAAGATTATAACCGTGAAAAACGAAAAGACACTGGTGATTTTGCCTGTTTCAAACGAAGAAATAATGCGTCTTGATTCGCATATTACCGTCCTTCATGATGATATATGGCATAGCAATTCTGCATACCATCCTGATACAGAGTCTCTTTATGCTAAATTTCAACAGCAGGCAGATATACCTGTCTGGTATCTTTATGATGATAGGCAGGCATTTGAAAAATGGTCGATTGAATTATATACGGTTTACCATGACTATGGATGTGAATATTTGTCATATATATTATCTGGAAATATTTTGCCATTTGCTATAAAAAATGATCTCAAGGAAGCAAACAGACATTTATATCATGTAAACAGAATATTTAGAAATAATTTTGCGCATGGGATTCTGGATGTCAGCTCTCGGAATAAAATGCGGGATGAAATATCTAAATATTGTACCAAAAAGGCGAAAGGGGAGAAATGGGATTCATATTTTCAAACATTCACAGATGACGATTGGAGGAAAGCTGCAGAACGTTTAAAGCGTGATGCGGATAATTTATTGGATACATTATATAAGTGGGCAGATGTAGCCGAAAATGATAGGGATATGTTAAATCCGAGAGAGAATTTTGGCAAATCCTGTGAATTTAAAAACTCTATTTCGATGAGAGTAGTATTTGACTCTTTGGATAAAGATTTTAGTGATAGTAGCAGGCATTCTGCTTTGAAAATTCTTGATGGTGAAACAGACGGAAATTCCAGTCAAAAGAACTCTGAAAAGAAATTGCAAGAATGGCAAAATGATATACAACAAGAATTCTTAAATGGAACGATTCAAACAGCGGAAGACATAGTTTTGAAGATTAAGAATTTACTATACGTGATTCATAATCCGCCGGAAGAATCCTCTATTGCGATTGCAAACAGGAATGGATTTTCTTTAGATGATTTCTAATTTGTCAGCGAAGAGAAAACGGTACTGAGGAAGTTGCAAGAGAAGTTTGGTCATGATACATAAAATAGTAATAACAAGGATATTTGAAATGCGGAGGAAATATTACTGTGGCGAGAACCGTGGGAATAGGGATCCAAAGTTTTGAGAAGCTGATAACAGAGAAGTGCTTTTATATTGATAAATCCGATTTTATCCGACAGTGGTGGGAAAACAGAGACGATGTGACATTGATCACTCGTCCCCGCAGATTTGGAAAGACTCTGAATATGAATATGTTGGAGAGATTTCTTTCCGTGGAGTATTCCGGGCAGGGAGAGGTGTTTGAGGGTTTATCCATATGGAAGAATGAGAAATACCGTAAACTGCAAGGAAGTATGCCCGTAATTTTCTTAAGCTTTGCGGACGTAAAGGCCAATACCTTTGCTTCGGCAAGGGAAAAGATTTGTATGCTTATCGAAGAAGTGTACCGCAGGTACGATTTCCTGCTGACAGGATGGAGTCTAAAGGAAGGAGAAGCAGAACGTTTCCGCAAAGTTCTGGTAGACATGACAGACTCTGAGGCTGCGTACTCTCTCAAAAATCTGTCTGGTTATCTATCAGGTTATTATGGGAAAAAGGTAATTATTTTATTGGACGAATACGACACGCCGCTTCAGGAGGCCTGGGTGTACGGCTATTGGATAGAGATGGTGGAATTCATGAGAGGCCTGTTCAATTCTACATTCAAGACAAATCCCTATCTGGAGAGAGCGGTTATGACAGGAATCACCAGGGTAAGTAAGGAATCGATTTTCTCTGACTTGAATCATTTGACAGTTGTGACATCCACATCCGAGATGTATGCGGATTGCTTTGGCTTTACGGAGGAAGAGGTGTTTTCTGCATTGGATGAGTATGGGATGCAGGATAGGCGTACCGATGTCAAAAGATGGTATGACGGCTTTACGTTTGGAAAATGCAGGGATATATATAATCCTTGGTCCATTATCAATTATCTGAAATTAGGACGGCTTTCCACCTACTGGGTCAACACCAGCAGCAATGGACTGGTAGATAAGCTGATTCGAGAAGGAAGTGCGGATATAAAAATCTCCATGGAAAATTTGCTGAAAGGCAAGCATCTGTATAAGGAGATTGATGAGCAGATTATTTTTAATCAATTGGATGTAGATGAAAACGCAATTTGGAGCCTGTTTCTGGCCAGTGGGTACTTGAAAGTGGAGAGTTACACGTTAAATGAGGAGACAGGAGGAGAGTTGTATCAACTTGCTCTGACAAATAAAGAAGTGCAGGTCATGTTTCAAAAGATGATTAAAAAATGGTTCTCCAGTACAGGGACGGTCTACAATGGGTTTATCAAGGCATTGTTACAGGATGACGTAAAGTCCATGAATGCCTACATGAACCGTGTAGCTTTGGCCACAATCAGTTATTTCGACAGCGGAAGAAATCCCTCCATGGAGACGCAGCCGGAGAGGTTCTATCACGGCTTTGTGCTGGGGCTGGCTGTGGAACTGGCAGACTGTTATATCATTACATCCAACAGAGAGAGCGGATTTGGAAGATATGATGTGGTGATGGAGCCGAAGAACGGAGCGGGTAATGCGGTAATAAATGATTGTGATAGGAATGCAATTATTATGGAATTCAAGGTCAGGGATTCGAGTGAGGAGAAATCATTGGAGGATACTGCTGATGCTGCGCTGAAACAGATTGAGGAACAGAGGTACCAGGCGGATTTGGAGAGCAGGGGTTTTTCTGGCGACCGAATCCGGAAATATGGCTTTGCCTTTGAAGGGAAAGAAGTCTTGATAAAAAGTTGAAGATTCTATTAGCCCTAACTTGACAGGAGAGTATGTGTCAAGGATAGAGAAGAAGGCGTTGGGGAAGCTCAGGGAGAAGTTCGAGCAAGGGTAAGAGGGCGAATAAAAGGAAGAACTGTAAATAAAATAGGATAGGGTTAGTTTGACTACTGTTGAACTGACCCTGTCCTGTTTTGCCTAGTTAGGGGGACAAATACTACGCAGTTTTCTGTAATTTTCTTGTAGGTTATATGGGAAGCATGTATAATGGAATCCAAGAGGGGATTCCATTATCAAGACTCTATAATAAGGGATGACATTGATTTTGATGTACAGAATAGGGTAATGGTATGGCTGTTTGGGATATGGAGGATATATTGCCATGGCGAGAACCGTAGGAATAGGGATTCAAAGTTTTGAAAAACTGATAATGGAAAACAGCTTTTATATTGATAAAACAGATTTTATCAGACAGTGGTGGGAGAACAGAGACGATGTGACGTTGATTACCCGTCCCCGCAGATTCGGGAAGACTTTGAATATGAACATGTTAGAGAGATTTCTCTCGATAGAATATACAGGTCAGGGAGAGATTTTTAAGGGGCTATCCATATGGAAGGATGAGAAGTACCGTAACCTTCAGGGAACCTACCCGGTGATTTCCTTAAGCTTTGCCGGGATCAAGTCGTCTTCTTTTGATGAGGCCAGAAAAAGCTTGTTTTATCTGATTGAGAAACTGTATAACCGATATGAATTTCTGTTGAAGGATGACAGCCTGAATGAAAAGGAAAGAGATTTCATAAAAAATATTTCTGTCAATATGGATAACTATTCAGCTATTTCATTACTGGGGACACTATCAGAGTTCCTGTACCGTCACTATGGGAAAAAGGTGATTATCCTGCTGGATGAATATGACACACCTCTCCAGGAAGCCTGGGTGTACGGTTACTGGAAAGAGATGGTGGAATTGATCCGAGGGCTGTTCAATTCCACGTTCAAGACGAATCCATATCTGGAACGGGCGGTTATGACAGGAATCACAAGGGTCAGCAAGGAATCCATTTTCTCGGACTTGAACCATTTGACTGTTGTGACGTCAACATCTGAGATGTATGCGGATTGCGGTTCACCCGTTCAGGGACGGTCTACAACGACTTTATCAGGGCGATGCTACAGGATGATGTAAAGTCCATGAACGCCTACATGAACCGTGTGGCTTTGGCCACATTCAGCTTTTTTGACAGTGGTAGAAATCCCTCCATGGAGACGCAGCCGGAGCGGTTTTATCACGGATTTGTACTGGGTTTGGCGGTGGAATTGGCAGACCGCTATATCATCACCTCCAATCGGGAGAGCGGCTTCGGAAGGTATGATGTGATAATGGAACTGAAGAACGGAACAGATCATGCCATAATAAATAATTGCGATAGGAATGCAATTATTATAGAATTCAAGGTCAGGGATTCCGGCGAAGAGAAATCGCTGGAGGACACTGTTGACACAGCGCTGAGACAGATTGAAGAAAAGAGATACCAGGCAGATTTAGAAAATAGGGGATTTTCTGGTGAGCGCATCCGGAAATATGGCTTTGCCTTTGAGGGGAAAGAAGAAAGTGGTATGCAATATTTGTGAACGCCACAAATAACAACAATCCCGATGAAAACCCTGTTATCTTTTCCTGCCTGTGGCGAAACAGAAAGCACTTTATCATCTATATTATGTAGATTACGGATATATTTCATATCCACCTTGTATAATTTAAAATCCGTCTGCATATATCTCCTCGTAAAAAATGGCTATGCGTTTCCACATAGCCATTTGTGTAGTAACTCCATTAGAGTTGCTAACGCTTTTAGCAGCCCACTTTGCGATGCAAAACCGCCTGTTGAAATAGATTCTTCTGTGGAATGGATCTCTTATACACGACTGCAAAATGTCAAGGGTTTTGATGTTTTAAGAGGGAAACTCGCTATCCCTGTAACATTCTAAGATATTGATCATTTAGATCGTACAACAGGAGCAAAAAGAGAATCTCCGGACTATGAAAGTCTTATATCCAGAATGGCTCAATGTAAACAGCTTCATGAGTTCTCTGTCAATAATGTGTTAAGGCGCTTAAACAGGCAGATTGACACAATGCAGAAAGGCAACCATAGTATCAGAAAAACCCTTTTTTCAAAGATGATAGAGTCGGGTCAACTGACAAATGAAGAAATCAGAATGTTTGCAGGGCATGAGGATTTTTCCACAACAGCGAAGTTTTACAATTATTCAACTGTCTCATGGGATAAAAGGACAGATGCTTTTGAAAGGGCACTTGGATAGATATATTGAAAAGTGTAACCGACTGTAACCAATTATTCCTGTAACAAAAAATGGAGAAACCTCAATAAAATCAAGGTTTCCCACACTTTTACCCAATGCGGAAGATGGGACTTGAACCCACACGGCATTGCTGCCACAAGATCCTTAGTCTTGCTCGTCTGCCAGTTCCGACACTTCCGCAAATGCTTCAACATCACTGCACGAATACCATATTAGCATCCGTATCCGAAAAAGTCAATTCTTTTTTCAGATATTGCACTATTTTTTGGGGGGCTATTTTTTTTCGGCACTATTTTCAGCACCATTTTACGGTTTCTGCGCTTATTCATGTCGAGGCAGGATTGTATTAAACTATGGGGTTAATTATTTTTTGCCTGTTGCTTTTTACAGGATGAAAAAACCGGCGCCTTATCCTTTGACTGAGGGAGTGGTGGGCAGAGACGGGATAGAAATAAGAATATGCTGAACGGCATATCTGAAGAGAGAGGGGAGGCTTAATCCCTCCCTCTCGATTGTGTGACTACTGAGCGCCGAACTTTATGTCGGTTATCTCGTGGGTTCCGAAATAGATGGAAGAAATTGCGTTTGTACCAAGGTATACGGATGGCAAGGCATTCTGCATCGGCGTGATCAATGCGGAGCCGTGTCCGTTGTTTACTCCTGCCTGTGTAAAGTTTTCATAGGTAATTCCTTCATATAGAAGGGATGATGTACCAATATATCCGGATCCACCGGCACCGCCGTAGCAGCCATTATAATTCAGGCCACCAGCACCTCCATACCATCCCCCGCCACCACCAGTCCAACCTTGCAGATATAAAAGCCAGTATCCTTCAGTATGATTGTCATCGTCCATATCGGAATACCAATTATCAAATTTATATAATAATTGCGTTCCTTGCCCGAATTCGCCATCAACGAACGAAAAATCTGACCAATATCCGCCACCCTGATAATCTTCATCGTCTGTCCAATCTCCATTTTTTCCAGGATCTGTTTGTGTTCCCGCACGAGATGGTCCATGTTCATCTACATAATTGTTTATTCCAGTCAACCCACCCCCGTCACCGCCTCGGGGGGTTCGGGTAACAGAGCTACCGCCTCCGCCCCCGCCCCCAGCTACAACTATTACCTCATCTTTATGAGTCTCATAGTTATGAAGAACACCTCTATTTGTGCTGGCAATATGCGTAGCACCGCCACCACTAGCGTTTTTTACGGCACAACCTCCACCGTTATAGCCACCAGCAATTTGATTTTCTTTTTCGGTCATGCCATCATGATAAGTTGGACAAAATGAACCACTTCCGCCACAACAGATATAAAGTTTCTCTCCAGTATTTAAATATATATATTTACAGGAGTACCCTCCTAACCCGCCAGAATCGTCTCTGCCCTCATCCAACACCCGTATCTCATTGCCGCCGGATGCTCCCCACACCTCCAGTTTATATAACCCTTTTGAAGGTACAATATATTCCTGCACAGTTCCCGTATAGTCGAATCTGACGGATTTACCAGTTTGTGTTGTTGCCATAAAGATCCTCCTTCCTAATTAGAGCGGATAAAGTACAATGTTCCTGCGTCTTTTACAGGAAGGGCGTCATATTGTTCCTGAGTTAAGACCACAAAAGACAGGTTACTTATTTTACTATTCAGTGTAGATATGTTATTTGTAAGTGTCAGTACATTATTTGCTGTCTGCTCCAGCTTGTCGTTCAGGACTTTTCCTGCGGCGGCGGTCAGGGCATACTTTGAATCCGCTGAAGCCAGGGAGTCTGTCAGCCCGCTGAATGTCCCAAGCTTCTGTTGAAGGGTTTTGCCGTCATCAAATTCCACGTCGTTTGCGGAGGTCCAGAAGGAGATCCTTAACCAGACCTTATTGGCGACGTCGATGCATTTCCTGAATTTCCTGCCGGTAACAATCTGTTCATTTACTGCCATTTTTAAATCCTCCTACTTGTGTTATGTGCCAGAATCATGTATCTGATTTGTGTGCCTAAATTATACGCCAGAATCACATACCTGATTTGTGGGTCTAAATCATATGTCAGAATCATATGCCTAAAATATGCGTGCAAATCATATACATATATGGTATATATGCGTCAGATCCAGATGATCTGATTGTCAGCCGCGGGCTCGTTGTCAGAGCTTACAAAGGGCTGTTTTGGCGCCAGTGCCAATAGATGTTCCTGTAAAGCATGGATCCGGTTTTCAATTGCGTTTAGGTAGTCGGAAAAGAATCCATGGATCCCTTCCTGGTCGCTTATAAGTTCACTGGCTTCGCTGTAACGGCCCTGTGAGATCAGGTGGTCGTATGCTTCCATGGTTTCGGCCTGTGTCAGGTCGATATCCTGAAAGAAGATCATGGGGTCGATACTGTCAGGATAATTGGATATCGGATTGTATAACATATCAGCTACCTCCCAGCCAGACGTCTCCTGCAAGACAGTCAAAATCGTCCTCATTTGCCTCAAAGTATATGGACTGCCGTGCCTGCCTGGCATATATCTGAGTATTATAGATCTCTTCTTCCCATGTCCTGAAGGTGACAGCATCAATGGTGTATGGGGATAAAATCGTTTTGTTGCTTTCGATCAGGGCAGCGGCCTGGCTGTATAATCCCTGTGAGCGCAGCTGATTGATCTGGTTCACCAGACCTGCAGCCGTTTCGTCCACATCCCGGAAATGATGCCTCGTTATTTTCTGGGATGGAAAGCTACTGAATTCATGTTCGTATTGTGTCATTTTGAGCCTCCTTGTAATTCCCGTAACAGACATTGCCTGTTGAGCAAGCATTGCCCGTTGAGCAAACATTGCCTGTTGAGCAATGAGGGAAATAGCCATGTTTACATGGATATGAAAGCCAGCCTTGGCTGGCTTACGAATGCCGCGAGGGTCAAATACCCCGTTGCTTGCAGCAGGGTATTTGATTTAGAATACAGATTGATCAGTACCGGAGTCCGGGAATGCCGGGCAATGGCGATCGTACCGGCATTTCGGAGATTCCCCGGCAATGCCGGACTTACCGGCTACTGCTGATATAGGGGATAAAACCGGTACATGGTGATGGTGGATGTGTATCCGGAGAAATCATGGGAGACGGAGTTGATAATGTATGGATGCTCCTTGTCCGAATCGCTCCGCTGGTAGGATACCTTTTTATTCACATCCAGGAAGGGCAGGAGGGCGGTGGTGATTGAAATCTGATCGGTCAGTCTGCTGTTTTTCCAGTTTTCCCATTCCGCCCTCTCGGCGGCCAGGCTGTCCGAGGTGATGTTTTCATACTCGCCCCCTGTTTTGACGTCCAGGATTTCCCCCAACTTCTCCACGGTAAAGGGAGAATCTTCCACAACAGTCAGGTCAACGCGCTCACAGTGGTAGAATTTCTGAAAATACTCCTTCGAGTACAATTCGCACGTCTGACCATCGGGAGCGGTCACAAACTGACCGCTTTTACGCCCGTTTGTCAGCACATTGACCGCGTGTACCTGCCATTGGCCCAGCAGATAAGCCCTGGTGAGATCCTGGCCGTTTACGCGGGTTTTCCGGATCTTGAAGGCATACACCACATTCTGCTTCAGTTCGTTGGCCTTGACAGGTGCTTCGTCCGCCTCATTGTAAATGCATATGGCTCCGAAACCATTGATGTCTATCCTGGTGTCTGCCTGATTGGCCGCCGGTATTCTCAGGCTGATAATATCTCCGGTATGGTATTCGTCCTCATAGCCCGGTATGGAGACATGGTAAGTGTTGTCGGAACAGGAGCAGCTTTCACTGTAAAAGTCCGTCTCAATCACCTTTCCCCATACCTCACAGATATTTCTCACGGTGGAGATATCCACGGAGGTGTTCTCGGAGATCAGCACTCTTTGCAGGAACGCATTGTCCAGGAAAGGCTCGTCTTCGTAGCACATGGGCTTCAGCTGACAGATGAAAGTGTTGGTGTCCATGTCAAAGAACATTTCATAGTTGGGATAGATATCCCGGAACGTGGTCAGGATGGACAGGACGCTGCAACCGGCAGCAAATTCCTGGTCAAAGGGGATCGCATTCCACGTGGTGTTTTCTTCCCGGTATTGCTGCCAGTGTCTGTTGTATTCCGGCAGTGCCCGGTGTTCCCCCATGTCGTCGATCCTGTAGTCGGTGATTCCCGCAAGGTTCCGCAGGGTTTCCATGACGGCGTCACGGAGGATGTTGTATCGGATCACCTGACCAGTCTGCTCATTTTCCTCGTATGCCGGATAGCGGATGGTCAGTGCGCCTAACTGTCCGTTTTTCGTACCGTCCAGCTTCTTCATGAAGTCGGAGCAATTGACCGTAAGGGAATCGGCCGCGGCGTCATATGCACCGGAGATATCGGTGTAGACGTAGGAGCCCAGGGGATAATATTTATATTGCCTGTTTCTGGCGTCATACAGGCCCACGGACAGCCGGATATCCCTGTTCAGCCACAGGGGGCTGTCTTCCGCAAGCTTTATCCTTTCTTTTAATGTGGGCTGTACTACAAAGCTGGCAGTGCGCCTGATATCGGATTCTCCCGAGATCGACATGCTGCCAGCTGTCAGGCCGCAATTGAGGATCCCTGTGATCCTCCGGCCTGAATCCATTATTTCGATTTTCAGTTTTATGGTAGGGGCTGCCGACTGCTGTAGGACGATCAGCAGATCCTCCTGTGTGATTTTTTCTGCCATTATTGACTCCACCATTCTGATTCGACGTCTGAGAAGCCCAGGTAATATAAGTCTTCCTCCGAGTTCACGCTGCCGACTTCAACCCATGACCATGAGATCTCCCGGTCATTATAGGCCTGGTTGGCAGTATCGGAGGGATTGGGTGTTACCTGGACCAGCCACAGTCTTCCGTCCGGCAGTTTCAGTATCTTGGGAATGCCGTCGGAGATAAAATCCATAAATTTCTTCTGGTATGCAGTGCGCTGGTAGTCATACTGTTCGCCGTAGGCAGGTTCGCAGTCATTCTCCTCCGCCAGCGGCAGGAAGGAGCCCTTACAGCTGCCGGTATCGTAGTCGGCAATGGTATTCCTGACAAAGACAGGATACCTGCTGTTGAGCAGTTCGACAGTGGAAGAGGGGACGTTGCGGGTCGTGTCGCAGTATCCGTCCGTGATCTCTGTCCCCCAGGCCACCGTTCCCTCCACCAGGAACATTTTTGTGAATCTGGAAACGGCCTTTGCAGTTGCATAGCTGCCTTCCAGGCCATATAATACGGGGACAATGGCGTATTCCACAGACTGCCCCGACGCAATGAAATAATCGGGATAGTTGATCACGAAGTCGGCAATGTCAGTTACTTCTTTGACGACAATGGTTTTCCACTGGAAAGTGCCCTCCGTCCTGCTTTTCAGGATGATGTGGGAGGTGTTTGCCAGGTTCCAGTCCACATTGCCGGCGTTGACGCTGCCGTTGAACTTCGCCCATAATAGGGTGTCAAAGTCCCATTCTCCGGGGAATGTGCCGGATAATTCCGGTTCGGTTGCCCTGGTGAGGTACATTCCGTCATACAGTCCTTCCTTCAGTTCAATATAGTTGATGTTTTCCATGCCGGTGGGCGTAAGGCAGCAGGCCAGTCCGCCGCCGACAAAACTGTTTCCGCACAGGAACATTGGTTTCATTCACCTCCCAGCCATAGAGCGTTTAACAGCGCGTTTACCGGTTCCGACTCCTCCAGGTATGTTCCACAGGAATCTTTGTATACAGGATAAGTCTGCCCATCGGTATTGATCCAGGTGTCGTTGTCGCTCATCAGATGCCTGGGCGGGAGTTCTGTGCCGTACCACATATTGCCTTCCTCCGTGGAGATCGGTTCCACGAATACACGCAATTGGTAGATATTGTTTTTCCTCCGCAGGGCTATGGTGACCATATCTGTATTCTCAAAGTACTGCGGATCAGAGTACAGTAAGTAATGCCCCAGTCCGTTGGGCACAAGCAGCCGGAAGCGCAGGGAGCCGTCCGCATAGATCCGGGAGCTTAACGTCAGCCCCCTATCCCCTCGGTTCATTTTCAGGATATCGGCGGTCTGCCAGAGATTCTGCCCCCGGAGCAGCAGCGTAAAGTCGTCCTTGATCAGGAATCCCTTGTCGTAGTACAATGTTTTGCCTCTCAGGTCGATCATGCCGTCCGTGTAGGTGAAGCTGTCCGTTCCGTTGTACTGGATGATGACCAGATTGGTGGCTACCTGTATGCAGCCCTGGGACGGGAGGGGAGTGGCATAAAGGCGGGCATAGGCGTTGGGGTTCTCAAACCTCACGGTGATCCTCACGTACCCGGTATCCAGTTCCATGCCGTTTACGGTGACGCCCGCACACCTGATGTAATAGGAGGTGTTATTGTCAAGTCCCTGATAGGCATAGCTGATGTTGCTGATATCTGTCAGTTCGCTGCTTTCCAGCAGCAGCTTTTTTGACGCGTCATATAAATAAAAGACATATTTGCCGATGTCCTCCCAGTCGGGAGAATAGTAGTGTATGGAAGCGACAAAGGAAGAATTGTCTATGAGTGACCCGTCGGACACATTCTCAAAATAGAATGCGGGCGTTTCAAAGGTATAAAACAGTGTCTTGTCAGACAGTGCCGAGGGAATGTCCCCGTCGGTAAATACCTGTGCCTGCATCACATATTTCCTGCCGTTGGCAAGTGTGTGTGCGGGTATGGTGTGCCTGAGCGTGTACGAAGGTGTTTTGCGGTCGTACACAATCTGGTTGGTCTCATTATCATAAATGAGGATTCTGTTGGCAACCGCGCGGATGCCGGACCATGCGATGGATACCGCATGATCCTTGTTGGCATCAAAAGGATTTGTTCTTTTAAGCTGTGGCTTTGCTATCGGAATCACCTTCTCTCTGTATTGATATCGCAACTGTTCAGAACATGGTTCTTCACAGTCACCTGTTGTCCTGCTTTTCCAGTATGCCGCAGATATGGATCAGGCGCAGGTCTCCCATTGGTTCCTTCACGAAAACTCTTTGTCCCACGCGCAGGCTGACATTTGGGATGCAGCATTTGACGGTTCTCTCGCTGCCGGCTGAATCCAGTATCACATACCCTTTCCGGGAGATTCCTTTCACAACGGACGGATAGGTTTTGTCTGCCTGATATCGGTTTATTTTCTGATCGAACATGAGCTGGATCGATCTGACGATTTCTGTCTGGAAATCCATTGGGGTGGTCACCTCCTTTACTGCCGGACCCACTGGTCGGCAAAATTGTGGAGCCCATTAAATTCCCTGTTCAGGGC
>CANDMD010000065.1 GCA_947385725.1 uncultured Lachnospiraceae bacterium
TACACCCAACAGAACACTCTTTCCCTACACGACGCTCTTCCGATCTACCTGGGGAGTGTAGGAGACAAAAGAAAACGGTCCCGTGCCAACGGGATCTGCCTCTGCATCCTCCCCGCTTCCCGCGGGAATGACCGCCGCCACAAAGCTGTAGATCAACTCTGTGTTCGCGCTGTCCACCGTTACCTGAACCGTCTTATCATCCAATATATCTACGGCCTGGATCGTTTTCAGTGTGGAAATGAGGGGCGTGCCGTCCAGAAGTCCTGATACCCTCTCCAGAGAGTACTTCACATCCTCACATGTCACAACATTGCCATTATGGAACTTTACGTTATCCCTGAGGGTGAAGGTATATACCAGACCATCCTCCGAGATCGTATAGTCACTTGCCACCGCATTGACCAGGTTGCCGTTTTCATCAGGCTTCACCAAGCCTTCGAAAATGTTAAACAAGATTTCTTTCGTTCCTGCCGCCGTTGCTTTATGAGGGTCAAGACTGTCAATATCCTGCTGTATGCCTACAACAACGGAGCCTCCGTAAACAGGCTCCTTAGAGGAATTATCCCCCGAAGACTCTCCTGTGCCGTCCGAGCCGCAGCCGCCCAGTACAGCCATTGTCAGAAGTGCCGTTAAAAGTATACGAATACGTTTCATTGCGCTCTTCTCCTCTTCGATTAATAAACCTCTCACTATTCAATTGTCTCCACTATTTTACCATAGAATACTCTGATTGCAAGTAAAATATTTTTCACCTGTGCGGTTGCAATACAATGTCCTGCCTACATGCCATTTATGCATGACAATAGAATACTCGCGAAGCGTGGATTCTATTGCAGAAATGTAGGCGAGGCGTTGGATTAGCAGCCCACTTCCAAGTCAGATACCCGCCGCAAGCTGCGGGGTATCTGACCCTCGCGGCATTCGTCAAGTGTCCATGCAAGCACGACACCTTACTCATTGCTCGCGGAAATGAGCAAAACGCGGATGCGTAAGCAGACGCATGAGCGCGAAAGCGCGGGTTTTGTGAATGTGGAACACTTTGGCGTCTTAGGAATTCTTCTCACACTTTTCCGACAGCTTCCGCTCAAACCGGTTCCTGCGGGTATCAGCGGGTACGGGCGTGGGATAATCCCCGTCAAAGCAGGCGCTGCAATATCCCTGCCCGCCGATCAGGGAGTGCAGTTCCGTCACAGGAAGATATCCCAGGCTGTCGGCGCCAAGGATCTTCGCTGTCTCGGTCACATCGTGGTGGCAGGCGATCAGATGTTCCCGGGAGTCAATATCCGTTCCGTAATAACAGGGATGCAAAAACGGCGGCGAGGATATCCTCATGTGGATCTCACTGGCGCCAGCCTCCCTGAGCAGCCCCACGATGCGGCCGCTGGTGGTTCCCCGCACGATGGAATCGTCCACCAGCACCACCCTTTTTCCACTGACGCTCTCCCCGATAACTCCCAGCTTGATCTTTACCTGATCCAGTCTGGCGCTCTGTCCGGGAGAAATAAAGGTTCTGCCGATATACTTGTTTTTGATCAGCCCTATGCCGTAAGGAATCCCCGATTCCATACTGAACCCCAGCGCCGCATCCAGCCCTGAGTCCGGCACGCCCACCACCAGGTCCGCCTGGGCGGGATGCTGCCGGGCAAGGATCTTTCCGGCCTGGATTCTGGCGCCATGGACGGAAACACCGTCTATCACAGAATCCGGCCTTGCAAAATAAATATACTCGAAAATACATAACTTTTTGTTCCGGCTGCCACAGTGCTCCCTGCGGGATATGACGCCGTCCGGACCGAACACCAGGATTTCCCCCGGCTCCAGATCCCGTTCAAACCTGGCCCCCACGGCCTCCAGGGCACAGTTCTCGGAAGCCGCCACATACAGCCCCTCCGGAGTCCTCCCGTAACACAGGGGGCGGAAACCGTAGGGATCCCTTGCACAGATCAGCTTTTGCGCAGACATCAGCACCAGGGAATACGCGCCCTCCAAAGTATTCATGGCGGCGCTGAGGGCATCCTCTATAGAGGGCGTCCTCAGGCGCTCCCGTGTGACGATATAGGCGATTGTCTCCGTATCGCTGGTGGTATGGAAGATAGCCCCTGAGAGTTCCAGGGCATTGCGCAGCTGTGCCGCGTTGCTGAGATTGCCATTGTGTGCCAGAGCCATCTTTCCCTTCTGATGGTTGACTTCAATGGGCTGGCAATTGCTGCGGCTCGTTCCGCCCGTAGTGCCGTACCGGACATGTCCCACCGCCATATTTCCCCTGGGCAGACGGGACAGGGTATCCGCGGAAAACACCTCGCTCACCAGTCCCAGATCCTTGTAGGAAGAAAAGACGCCATCATCATTGATCACAATACCGCAGCTCTCCTGCCCCCGATGCTGCAATGCGTACAGCCCATAGTAGGCCATGCCCGCCACATCAGCGGCACAGGGGCTGATAACGCCGAACACACCGCACTCCTCATGTACACCCATACTTTGTTTCCTTTCCCGCTTCACCGCGCTCTATGAATTCTATTGTTATAAAAACAAAAAAGGCGCCCTTGAGTACACTCAAAGACACCTTTGTCTTCCATATCTTGCATTATGAACCCCCGAAGGGGATCTGTCAACCTGTAACTCAGGAATCGTCCTTACATCCCGTAACAGTTCAGCAATCTCATTCCCAACGAGGCGGGCTTACCCCTCCCCGTCGGCTGCTTCGCATCCGGCGCCGCTATGCGGCTCACCTTTTACTACATCTTAAAGAAATTCATATCCTCATTCAGGCCATCGGCAATCTGCTTCAGTCTGGCTGCTTCCTCTGCCATCATGTTGATGGTGGCATTCAGCTGTTCCATGGATGCGGCGGTCTCCTCGGCGGATGCCGCATTTTCCTCTGAAATGGCGGACAGGTTAGAGATGACATCGATCACAGAGGATCTGGAGCCGTCAGCGGAATCCGCACTGACACGTATCTCCTCCGTTCCCCTTCTGGAAACGTCAATACCGTTGCTCACATCATTGAACTTACTCTTGGTATCCTCCAGCTTCTCCTGCTGCTCATGCATCAGGACCTCCGCATTCTTCATTTCATCAACTGTCTTCTGTGCTTCATCCTGCAATGTGGTAATAATGCCCTGGATCTCCACCGCCGCGTCATTGGACTGTACGGAAAGCTTCTGGATCTCTGTTGCCACCACTGCAAATCCCTTTCCTGCCTCTCCCGCTCTCGCCGCCTCAATGGACGCGTTCAGGGACAGCAGGCTTGTCTGGGAGGCAATGGAGGTGATCAGTTCCGTAGCGGCGCCGATCTTCTGCACGGACTCGTTGGTCAGCTGTATCTGCTGTGCAATGCTGTTCAGCGCTGCAACCGTCTTGTCATTGGAATCGCTCAGTTCATGCATGGTCCGCAGGGACGAGGCTCCCGCATTGCCCATGGAAACGGATACGGTAGTCTGCCGTCCCACACACTCCACAATGCTCTCGATCTGGTTACCCATGGAGACGATCTGTCCGGATGCGTGTTCGATCTCCTCCGCCTGGGACACCGCGCCTCTGGAGATTTCATCCACCGCACGGCTGATTTCGTCCGTGGCGTTGCTGCACTGGCTTGCCATTTCATCCATGGACTGCCCCGCCTCGTTCAGCCTGCCGGAGGATTCCAGCAGATTCCCCACGATATCGCGCAGTTTTGCGATCAGGCCGTTCAGCGCATCCCCCATGGCGCCCAGTTCATCTTTACGCTTCAATATGGAAGCGTCCACCCTGGTACTGAGGTTTCCTGTCGCCAGGCTCTCCAGCCCCGTCTTGGTCCTGATCAGGCAGTTGGCAATCCTGGTTGCCAGCACATAGCCTATTCCTATAAATATCACGCTCATGACAACAGCCAGCACAATGATGGCTGACACCTTGGAAGTGATAAATTCATCGATTGCCGCCCTGGGCTGCCCTGCAAATACGATACCGATAATGGAGCCGTCGGAATTTCTCAAAGGCACATAGCAAGCTGCATAATTGGAGTTGTTGATCACAATCTGGGTGGCCGTGTAGACTTCGCCCCTCTGGACGGTCTCCCACACCTCATCGGACACATTCGTACCCACGATCCTCTGGCCTGAGGCATCCGTCAGCGTGGTCATGACCCTGGTAGGCCCAAAGCATACGGTAACCGCCGCCTCGGAACCGCTGACAT
This sequence comes from uncultured Lachnospiraceae bacterium, assembly GCA_947385725.1. Taxonomy (GTDB): domain Bacteria; phylum Bacillota; class Clostridia; order Lachnospirales; family Lachnospiraceae; genus Acetatifactor. The sequence continues at coordinate 4,178 of CANDMD010000065.1, forward strand.
AATTGTCCAGTTCCGCCATCTGCTCCGTCAGATTCGCCTCCCCCTTATAGAAAACATCATTCTCCAAACGATAGTCACCGTCCATATTGCTGTAACCGGCCATGGTAGCCGTCGCCAGCATCTTCAAGCCGCTCAGGGCCTCCGATTCCAGACCGTCGATCAGACTGGAGCGCGCAAATACTGTCAGGCCGACGGCAATGACCAATGCGGGGACAATTGTCTGTAATACCAGCTGCATTTTGATTCCTGATTTTTTCCTGGCTTTCTGGCCTGCCGGTTCCGGTGAAGATGCAGGCGCTACGGTTGTCTTGGACATTTCGGTTGTTACGTTCATTTCTTGCATTTCCATCTTGCGAATTCCTCCCTGGTGTATATTTCATTTTTCTGCGTTTATTTTACCCCTTCCACGCAGTTATTCATAAGCATGGCGATTGTCATGGGACCCACACCGCCCGGAACAGGGGTGATCGCTGAGGTATGGGGCGCCACGTCCTCAAAGTCCACATCGCCGCAAAGCTTATTGTTTTCATTTCTATGGATCCCGACATCGATCACTACGGCGCCTTCCTTGACATATCCCGCATCCACAAACTTTGGCTTCCCTATAGCCACCACCAGGATATCCGCGCGCTTCGTAATCTCTTTCAGATTTTTCGTGCGGGAATGGCATACCGTAACAGTGCCGTTTTCCCGAAGCAGAAGCATGGCCATAGGTTTCCCTACAATGTTGCTTCTGCCAAGCACTACACATTCCTTTCCCTCAATTTCAATTCCTGAACGTTTTAAAAGCTGGATCACTCCCGCAGGAGTACAGGACACATAGCCGGGCCGGCCAATGCTCAGATTCCCCACATTCACGGGGTGGAAACCGTCCACATCCTTGGCAGGGTCAATGGCCAGAAGAATTTTCTCCTCATCGATGTGTCCGGGCAGAGGCAGCTGCACCAGAATGCCGCTCACTTCCTCCTTTGCATTCAGTTCGCCGATCAGCTTCAGAAGCTCTTCCTCCGTGGTCTCCTCCGGCAGCTCATATGACAGAGACTGAATGCCTATGTATGCGCATGCCTTTTTCTTATTATTGACATACACGCTGGAGGCCGGATCGCTGCCCACCTGTATGACCGCCATACAGATTTCCTCCCCCTGTGCCTTCCTCTTTTCGACTTTTTCCTTCAATTCATCCTTGATCTGCTGTGAAATTGCTTTTCCGTCAATCAGCTGGTACATTGGGATTCTCCTCCTGAAATTAAAGTAACCACAGATTTTTCTATTTTTATATTAGCTGAGTTTTTTCTGTTTTGCAACTAAAAATATGTGATTCGACCGGTATTTGTAACAGACGCCCCCGTCTGAGACTTCATAGTCCCCATACAGCCGCCCGCTGCGCCATATATGGAATACGAAAGCGGACCGCAGCCATTCCCGGTGCGGTCAGTATACATACACCCGCCGTCCGGTAATCTCCTCATAGCATTCCAGTATGGCATCCAGGGGCACACACCAATACCTGGTAGGGTCAGTAGAGTAGGCGTAGGCCATGGAGATCAGATTTCCGTGCCCGTCCAGTATTGCGGATCCCGAATCCCCGTGTTCCAGTTCCACCGTCACCTCCGTGTGATCCTTTCCGTCATACCATTCAAAGAGCTGCTTGACTTTGATCAGCTGCCCGGTAGTCACATGCAGGATGCCGCCCTCTCTGTCCACTCTCTCCAGCCCCAGCTCCAACGACTGGTCATCCAGCCGGTTCCAGTAGGACTTATCAATATGTACCGTCATCAGCCGGTTCTGCAGTTCCTGCGGAATATCCTCTCTCTTCACGGCAACCACGCCCACATCATATCCTTCGCTGCTGCCCAGATGCTGGCCGCCCACCCTTGTACCATCGTAAAAGAACACATCCCAATTATCGTACTTTTCCGCCACATGGCGGTTGCTGCAGATATAAACCGTGTCCTCCGTGATCTCCATGATGTAACCGGAGCCCGCGCTGTATCCGTTGTCCTTCTCATGATACAGCTGCACCAGAGCGGGGCGCATATATTCCAGGGCAGCCTCCAGGTCATCGTCCCTCATCACGCCGGCATCATAGAGATTCGGCGCGCCCAGGATCACATCCTCCCAGCGATTGATCCGCCGTTCACCGATCATCTCCTGGAGCTCCCGGGGAGAAGCCACCGTGACCGTAGCCTGCTTCTCCGTCACCAGGCCGCAGCCGTCCTCCACACTGTAACAGAGCTCATAGACGCCCTCTCTGCCCAGATGAATCTCTGAATCGTCTATCATGATGCTTGCCGTCAGATCGCCGTCCGCTTTGTCAGTCGCCGTCACGCTTTCCAGGAAATCCGGCTCGCTGCCGGGAACCACATAGAAGTCCCTGACCCCCTCAATCTCCGGCGGAATGTCCACAAATACCGTAAGCGGAATCCTGGTCTGATTGCCCGAGGAATCCTCCGCGCCGATCTCCAGTGTATATTCCCCGGGCTCTTCAAAGGTTATGGCATTCTCCTTCAATCCGTCCCGGATAAAATACGCTTCTGTCTCGCGGTCCTTGTCCACAATTTCCGCCACCGCATCCTCGGGCAGGTTTTCCACGCCTGCGGCCAGGTACACCGGTCCTTCCTTTTCCCGGATCTCCGGCGGCGTGGTGTCCTCTATGACAATTGTGTAGACAAAGGCATCCCTGCCGTGATAAAGCACTGCCTCATAGACGCCGGCATGCTTGCGGTCCACCTCGGACAGGTCAAGCTGCGCCAGCCCCCGGGACCATTCAGTACCCGAAATATAGTCCTCTGTGTCATTGCTGACCCGCTCGCCCAGCTCATAAGTGGCAGTGCTGAAAACAGGCTCTACCCTGTATATTTTCCAGTAAAAGATCATTACTGCCAGCGCGGTCAGCACCACCGGGACCGCAGCTATGAGGAATCCCACCCCTTTTGTATGTTTCTTCGTCTCCATTTCCCCTTATGAAACCCCTCCAAAACAATACTTTAGGTAACCATTGTACCATATTCCCGGCATGATTAACAGTCTTGTTTTTTAGCGCCCCGGTCCGAGACCTTGGCTTCCGTCAGAAGCTTCAATCGATCATGATCACATTTTTCGGCTCCGTCCTGCCATCCACAGGATTATTCTTGCACACCACCACCTCAAGCTGTCCAAGTCCCGCCAGCGGGGACAGATCGGTGACATAATTGTTCGTGATGTCCAGATAAACAAGCCGGGGCAGATTCGCCGTGAACCCCACATCTTTCAATTCCTGATCCGGCACTTTCAAAACCGTGAGATTCGGCATGTGGTCGAAAAATTCCGTATAATGGCCAAGCCTGATCAGTGTGTTGCTTGCGGTGAAATCCCAGTTTCCGTCCTCTTTCAGCCGATGCGTCTGGGTATCTGCCATATCCAGTTCCAGCAGGCTCTCACTGACAGGCATCTCATCAAGCCTTAGGCCAAAGTCCGCATCGCGCAGATTCAACACCTTAAGATTCGGCATTCCGAAGACAGTATTGATATCCCCCCATATAAAAGTATCCGTCAGGTCTATCTCCTCCAGCGAATCCACAACGGCAAATGCCTCCAGCAGATCCGGCTCCACAGACATATTCAGAAGGGCGAGCGACCTCAGGGCCTTCAGATTCTCCAGGCCTGTCAATTCCCCGTCATTGCCGAAATTTCCCGCATCCATCAGGGTGAGGCTTTCCAGCGCCGTCAGCTTCTCCAGTCCGGGAAATTTCTCATAATTTCCCAGCGTCAGGATCTTCAGTCCGGGCATCATGGAGAGATCCGGCATTGCCATATCCGTATTGTAATCGTAATCCACATACAGTTCCAGTTCTTCCAGACCGGTACACTCAAACACCGGGCTGTAGTCCTCCACGGAAAAATTTCGGTGCAGCCTGAGACATTTCAGGGTATCCGCGCGGTCCGATACGGCGCCGATCTGCAATAGCTCCGTGCCGGCAAGTTCCAGGCTTTCCAGGCCGGACATATCACGGATAAAGCCGATATCCTTAAGTCCTTTGGATTCAACGGAAAGCTCCTTTAACTGCGGCATGTCGTAGAGTACCCCGAAATCCGTGATATAGTCCCCATCCTCTATGACAAGCGTCCGCAGGGAAGACACCTGGGAAATACCCGCCAAATCCATTTCATAATTGTTACAGTCCAGCTTCAGGTATTCCAGATTGTCATACGCCGCCAGGCCGCTGCAGTCTCTCATCAGGAAATCGCAGGACAGATCCAGCGCTGTCAGCTGGGACACATCCATATACCCCGCCAGGTCTTCCAGGGTAACTTCACAGGCCAGGGAAGTGAGGGATGTCAGATTATGCCAGTCCGTACCCCAGCTCAGATAATTTCTCCCCAGATCCAGCTTCTGTATGCCAGGGAAACATTTAAAATCCCCGGGATCCACGCGGGTGGATGACAAATAGCAGATTCCCGCGGTTCCATCGGACAATTCGTAATGGATTTCCGTGCCGTTATAATTGTACATATCACGGATCTCCAGCCTGATCACACTGTTCAGTTCCTCCCTGGTAACCGACGCCGCGGGCTTGTCAAAGATCTGGCTGACAAATTCCTGTAGAAGTTCACTTTCCGGCGGCTCAAAGGTCAGATGGCTGACACTGCCGCCATGCTGTGATGAGACCGGAACAGAAGGTTCCCTGTCAGCTGATGCCGGCGGCGGGGCAGTAAACTCCGGATAAGCGCCCCCTGACATTTCACGAAAGATATCCCCGACCACGGTAAATCCAACCCCAACTACCACCGTCAGGATCGTCGTCACACACACCACAGTGACAACGACTATGGCAATGACCGCTTTCAGATTTGCCGGTTTTCCCGTATTGTTGTCAGCGGCGCCCGCACCGGGGATCGTCGGGGGATTTCCTCCCCCATTTCCTGACGAGGAGGACTGTCCATAATTGGGCTGCTGCCCGCTTCCTGACGAAGACGGCTGCCCGTAATTAAACTGCTGCCCGCTGCCAGTCAGGGACGGCTGGCCGTAATCAGGCGGCTGCCCGCTTCCTGACGGAGACGGCTGGCCGTAATTGAACTGCTGCCCGCTGCCTGCCCGGTAAGGGTCACGATATCCACAGTCGGGGCAGAAAGGAACCCCGTCCTTCATCATCAGTCTTTTACTACATAAGGGACATTTATTTTTCTTTTCTGCCATTCCTGCCTCCTCAATGATCCGACGTTATCCGATGGTTATCAGCCTTCCCTGCTGCATTTTCTCATGTATCCTGTGTGAAATGGAAATCACCGTCCTGCCCTCCGATGCCTTTTTCAGCACCTCAAGCACCCTCGCCTCGGTGACGCTGTCCAGATTGGCGGTGATCTCATCCAACAGCATGATCTTTGGCTTAGCCACAACCGCCCTGGCTATGGACAGAAGCTGCAGTTCTCCCTGGGAGAAATCAGCCTGTTCCATGGGCGTGTCATAGCCCTTGGGCAGCGCCAGGATCTTTTCATGCAGTCCCACCATCCTGACAGCCTCTTTCACGGTCTCCCTGTCAAAGGCGGGGTCAAACAAGGTAACCTGATCCTCCACCGTCCCCATACAGGGATGAAACTGCTGCTCCACATATCCCAGAAAATAGCGGCGTTTTGCTCCCGAGATATGTCCGGCCTCCACTCCGCCTATGGTGACGTTTCCCTCCTGGGGCTCATAAAGACCCAGAAGAAGCCGGAATACAGTGCTCTTGCCCGCACCGGTTCTTCCCACCAGGGTCACATTCTCTCCTTCTCTTACCGTAAAGCTCAGATGATCCAGCACCTGATGCTCCGGAGCGTAGGAAAAGCTTACCCCCTCAAACCTTACATCCGTGCCCCGGATCTCCTCTTCCTCATAGGATACGGCTTCCTCTTCCTCCAGGAACTCGTCGATCCTTTTGATACCGGCAATCGCCGTCTGGATATTCTGGATCTCCATGCCGATGCTCTCTATGGGATTGAATACCTTACCCACATAGGCGATGATGGCCACCGCGCTTCCCACCGTGATACCAAAGAACTGCTGCATGGCATTTCCCATGGAGGAACACACCATCATCACCGCAATAATGCAGGAGCTGATGCATACCACAATGGGGGAATAGATGGAATTGTAAAAATTGGTGGTTTCCAGCGCCCGATAGCTTTCCTCGATATAGACATCATATTTTTCTTCCATATATTTCTGGATGGAAAGGGTCCGGATACTCCTCATGTTGCGGATGGTCTCCGGCACGTGATTGTTGACCTTTCCGATGGCAGCCCTGTTGGCCATCTGGGCTTTCAGCATCCGCTTCTGGATATGGCGTGTCATGGCAAACAGGCAGGGCATCACACACAGGAGCAGAAGCCCCAGCCCCAGGCTCTTATAGAAGATCACCACCAGGATACCCACCACCTTACAGGCATTGGCAAACATGCCTACAATGCCGTTCGAAAAGAGAGTGTCCACCGCATCCACATCATTGACGAAGCGGGAAGTGATCTTGCCGGATTCCACTTTCGTAAAATAACCCGCCTGCATTCTGGAAAGCTTACTGCACATCTCACTGCGCACGCTGTGGGTCAGCTTCTGTCCCATCACTGTCAGCATCACATTCTGCAGGGATTCCAGAAGGTTTGAGACCGCCAGCATACCCAGATAGGCGAATGCAATACTCAAAGCCGCCATCTCTCCCCCTGTCAGCCGGTTCACCACACTTTCCAGGATCAGGGGTGGTATCAGCGTCATAATCACGGACACCACGATTACCAGCAGTGTCACAGCCACCGTCTTACGGGATCTCTTCACCAGCTTCCACAGAATGGCAATCATATTATTATTTTTATTCATGATAACTCCCATCTGCCCGTCTCAGCGGGCACTAAAATCCGGACAAAAATGGAGCACCAGTACATCGTTGCATTAATCCTGAAGTAAATCAGTGCTTGATGTTTGCGTCAGCGCAAGGCGGAGGAAGGAGGCGATGCGGTATCAAATTGCTAAAGCAATTGTTGACTGACGACAACGCGGCGATGGCGCGAACAGCGAGTGCTGATTACTCAGGAATTAATGCAATGACGTACTAGCTTCCCTGCTGCTGGGTCTGGTAGAGGGACGCGTACGCCGTGTTCTCCTTCAGAAGCTCCTCATGGGTGCCAAAAACACCTGTGCCGTCACGGAGATACAGCACGCCGTCCGTCTCCGGGAACAGCGCAAGCCTGTGGGACAGCAGTATGATGATCCTGTCCTTCGCCAGCCGTCTCAGTTCCCCAAAGATCTCCCGCTCCGTCCGCTGGTCCACCGCGGAAAAGGGATCGTCCAGTATCATGATACTTCTGCTGTGGCAGAGCGTGCGGGCAAGAGAGATCCTGTCCTGCTGGCCGCCGGACAGCTGCTGGCCTCCGCTCCCCACATAAGTGTCCTCGCCCTCAGGCATGAGTCCCACTTCCCCATCCATATGTACCAGCTTCAGAAGCTCCGCCGTATCCGCCTGCTCTCCCAGAAGAATATTTTCACGGACGCTGTCGCTCATCAGTTCCGGCTCGTGTCCCATGTATGCGATCAGCCCGCTCTTCTCCACATCGCTCAGTTCCCGCAGATCGCGCCCGTCCAGGCGGATACATCCCTCGTAGCAGGCATCACCGATAAAGGTCTTGGCCAGGGCCGTCTTGCCGCAGGCGATGGAACCGGTGACTCCGATCACCTGCCCCTTAAAAGCCTCAAAGGAAATGTCTTTCAGCACAGGCGCATAGCCGGGATAGGAGACTGCCACATTTTCCACATGGATCCTTTCCACAGAAAGCCCCTGCTCCGGCCGGGGCAGTTCCACATAATCCCGGAACAGCGGCTTGATCCGCCTCCAGGACACCAGCGCCCTCTGCATATGGTTGAACATCCGTGCAGACATGGATACCTTCTGGGCGAATTTGGTATAACAAGAGACAAACGTGGTGAACATACCGATATCCCATACCGTCCATCCGGTCCCAAGCACGTTCTTTCCCCCGAACCATATGATGAACAGGATGCCGCTCATGGCGATGGTATTGTAAACAGGCGTGGTGGCACTCCCCCACAGGTTGGAAACCACCGCGTTTTTCTCGTACTCCGTCAGGATCTTCTCATAGGATTCGTCCCTGTCCTGCTCCCTTCCGTACACCCGGTAGGTGACCGCATTGTTGACCCTGTCCAGAGTCTCCTGGTTCAGCCTTCCCGCCGTCTGTTTGAATCTCTCATTGATCCGCATGACCGGGCCTTTCAGGCTGAGGGCAAGCACATATGCAACGGGAATGAACAGACAGGCAAACAGTGTCAGCCGCCAGTCATAGACCAGGAGCATTCCCAGGTAGGAGCTGAGAAGCACGCCCGTATCGAAGATCTCCGTGGTCACCTGCTGCATCCCCTGGGCGCTGGCGTCCACATCCGCCACCGCCTTGGTCATGATGGCGCCGGTACTCTCCCGCACCACCTCTTCCCTGCTCATATGGACAATGCCGTTATAGAGCATATGCCGCATGTTGCGGCTCAGGTCATTCCGCAGCCTGGCCCCCGAAAACCTCTTCAATGTCCGCATCAGCTGTACAAAGAAAATGACAGACAAATAGACAGCAGCAAGCCTCAGCATATCCCTGCTGTCAGCCTGCCCCTGTATACATTCGTAAAGGCATTGGGCCAGACGCCCCTCAAAATAGGGACCGGCGATCATGCCTCCGTTAAACCCGATTCCTCCTATGGCGATCAGCAGTAAAACCTTTTTCTCCGGTTTAAAATAGGACAACGCCCTGTCGGGATGTTCTATCTTCCTGATGCCCGCCGTCTTTCTTTTCGACATCTTCCGTTTCCTCTTTTCCGGAATCGTTTTCTCTCTTCAATTTTTCTCATACCCTATTTTTATTATGCACCATGGAAAATGCAATTGCAACAGATATTTCTGTCCCCCTCCAAGGGATTCCATCCCTCCAGCACCGTATCTATCGTATATTCCGCCGCTTCCCCCGCCGTCAGCTGGTGGGAAAAGTCCGCCCTGGTCCCGGGGCTTGCGCCCGGTCCGGTGGAAGCGTATTCGCCGTAGTAGAAATTGCCGTGGGTCTTGCCCCAGTCGTGCCAGCCCAGGGGATGGATGTGCTCGCCCAGTTCACACGCAAGGAATACCGTCCTGGCGAATTCCTTCCAAGGCCGGCCTAAGTATACGCTCCCCCTGGGACAGTCGCTGGTCAGTTTGCAGCGGTGGAACACATACCCGTAAGGGAAATCCGGATGGGTGGACGCAGCGGTGACATAGCCGTATATGGTCTCCGCGTCAGGGTTCTCCAGCAGAAGCCTGTCTTCCGGCAGTTTGGAAAAAATGGTACATTCCTCAAACCATGCCGTGCCGGAGCCGAAGATGAAATCCACATCACCCTGTAGGAAACAGCGGTAAAACAGATGCCTTCCACGGATCCTGGGCTTGTGCTCTCCCGGCCCCTTCCCGTTGGGCTTCACTGGATCCAGAGGCAGCGGCGCGTCAAAAAGAGTGTCCTGGCTTGCCAGAAGCCCACAGTCCTCAAAGAAACACCTGTCGCCGTCCACATAGAGGGCGATGGCCTGCCCCACCGTATACCCGAAGCCGGCATCGTTCTGAAAGGTGAGGTGCTTTGCCGTAAAATCAGAGGCATCCACCCTGACGGTGGCCGTCCGGAAGGTACCCCTCTTCTCGCCGTCCTCCTCGATCTCATTGGCCCCATGCCCGAAGACAAGCACCGTGCGTTCCCTGTCCGCCCCCAGGAACGTCACATTGGGTCTGGAAACTACCAGCTTTTCCCTGTAAATACCTTCTGCAATATGTATCACCACGGGCTGTACCTCATACTCCGGGGAAGGGTAACGCTTTCCCTTCTCCAGCTCCGCAACGATATTCTCCGGCATGGGGGCGCGCCTGTCCGCCTCCTCCAATGCCTCCGCAATGGTGGAAAAACTGTTTTCACGGCTTTGCCCTTTCCCAGGGCTGACATTGCCGACATATAAGTGTATGGGCCGTATTGTTGCGTTCATGGGCAGCTTTCCCCTCCTTTGTACCGGAACAATTTTTTTCGCGCAAAATATTTCAAGGGATTTCAATTAATTTTTCCTGTTTTCATTTTATTTACGCTTCCATATCAGTCATAAGTTCCAGCACAGTGTCGTACCCCTTTTCCACCGCCATCTGCACGGCGCTTTCACCCCTGTTGTTGGTGCGGTTGTAGTCCGCGCCTTTCTTGACCAGGAAACGCGCCACCTCCTGGTCGCCGTATTGCAGGGCATAATGCAGCGCTGTATTCCCTGTATTGTCCGCCAGGTTCACATCCGCCCCCGCGCGGATCAGCTCCTTTATGACCTCCTTGTAGCACTGCTCCCTGGTATTGAGGATCAGCGCCGTACTGCCGTCATCGGCCACGGCATTTACATTGACGCCCCTTTCCAGGAAAATGGGCAGAAGCTGGCGGGTGGCATTCAGGTCAAGGTACTGCAGCAGCATAAGGGGAGTCTTTCCGTCGTTCCGGGCGCCGTCCAGGGTTTTCAGGCTTTTCAGCATTTCAGCCCTGTCCTTTGCCTCCACCTCCCCGCCGAATTTCTTTTTCATAACCGCATGATGAGCCGGGAGTTCGCCGTTCACGTTCTGCAGACTGCTGTCCGCACCGGAATCCTCCAGGAGCTTCACGATCTCACTCCTGCCGTAGATACACGCCACATGGAGGGGCGTGTTTCCCGCCTCCGCGGGCAGATCCTGGGTCAGGTTCACATCCACGCCCTTTTCAATCATGACCCTGAGCATTTCCAGATGGCCGTTCCCAGCCGCCCAGTGCACCGCCGCCATGCCGGAATGATCCAGCTGCTCCATGGATTCCCGGGAGAAAAATTCCGCCGCCTTTTCGAAATAGTCGTCCTTTTTCCCGCTGAACAACATCTTCTTCGGCGTTGCGGACGCCACGACAATAGCAGGCGTCTTTCCTTTCACCACGGCCTGATCCATATCGATGCCGTACTCCAGGAATTTCCGGATGACCTTCACGCCATAATTGCTGTCAAGGCACTTGTCCCGCAGGCAGAATACGCTGCCCCTGCTGTGGATCGGTGCCGTGAAGTCAATATCCGCATCCCTGCATATGTCAAGGACCTCGCATTGATCATCCCGCATCAAGGCATTATGCATGACCTGTGCCAGGGCATCCATATCGTCATCATCATCCGTATCCATCCTGGAAATCAACTTTTTCAGAAGGAACAGGGCAATGCTGAGCCTATCCTTTTCTTCGTCGGAGACACCCGCAAACGCGTTGCCCGTGATCCGGCTCAGGTTGGCCATATCCATACGTTCCGCCGGACAGTCCTCTTCCGCACCGGCATCCTTTAACGCCATGCAGAGACCCTCGTTATACAGCCTGCCCGCCGCCTGCATGGGTGTCTCCCCCTCCCCATTTGCCTTGTTCACGAGGTCTGTGCATTGTGCCAGCTTCAGTGCCGCTGTCATATGGTTGTTATGGATCGCAGTCAGCAGGAGGGTATTCTCCTTCTCATCCGCCCAGTCCGTCGCCGCACCCTTTTCCAGGAATACGCCTGTCAATACACAGGAGCAGGCAGTATTCCTGTCCTGCAGCATCAGTGCAAGAGGTGTCAGCCCATCCCCGTCCTCCGCGTCAATGCCCTCTGCCAGCAGGCGCGCGACAGGTTCCCGCTGATCCATGCTGTACCGTTTGCACTCGTAACTGTTTTGTAGTCCGTCTATGTAAGGGTAGGCCAGGTAATGGTACGCGTTCCTTCCCGCGGCATCGCACTGTGCCCCGTCGGCGCCATGCTCCAGCAAAAGCTTTACCATGGCAAGATTGCTCCGGCAGCAGGCCAGCAAAAGAGGGGTCAGCCCTTTTCCCCGGCCATCCACCATATTGACGTCCACGCTTCCGTCCTCCAGGATCTTCCGCACCGCTCCCAGGAAATTATGCCAGACCAGCAGATGGAAAAGGGACATTCCCCCGTTTCCCGAGGTATCGCTCAGTTCCTCGCCGCTGCACATCGCAATGCAGGTCTCCGCGTCCTGTATCTCCTGTTCCTTGAACATGCTGTAGCGATATCTGTCCTCATCAAAATCGCCTTCCCACCAGGGAATATATTTATACTGGCTGCTTCCGCCGGAAGAGCCCAGTATCTTTGCCAACTCTTTTATATCCATACGTTTTCTCCATTCCGCTGTTTCCTTCTCTCGTTTACGAATCCCTTATTTAGTAAACAGACTTTGGGCACTCTGCACAAAATAAGAAACGATTCCAAAACGACCTTCGTTTCGTTTTTGTGCGGAGTGAACAAAGGCGTCACTCTCATATAGGCTTTCGCAACTCTCCTAGTGCATCGAATAATAAGTAACCAGCCATATGACTTGCCTGAATTTCCATCTGCCGCGTTGTCGTCAGTCAACGTAGCGATGGCGCGAACAGCGAGTGCTGATTACTCAGGAATTAATGCAATGATGTACTAGTACATCGAATAATTAATAACTGGCCTAATTGGCGTTTGATTTTACACCAGC
>CANDMD010000066.1 GCA_947385725.1 uncultured Lachnospiraceae bacterium
CGAGATCTACACCCAACAGAACACTCTTTCCCTACACGATGCTCTTCCGATCTATCGGCAAATTTAGGCGTTACAGTTAAAATACCGTAAGAGACGTCGGTGACAGCGCCCAGCATCTGCCCGCTGTAGAGGTCGCCTACCACGCGGTAAAGCCTGTCGGCCTCGATTTCCACACGATTTCCGTCATGATCCCGCAGATAGCAGTCCGTCACCTTATTCAGGATCAGCCGGTGGGGATTGTAGGTAAATTCCAGTCCGGAAGTGTAGAGCCTGGCGTAGATCATAAGATCCGAGATGGAGGCATCGATCTCCGCCACCGTCTTTAATTCTTCTCCAGTGAGATAGACGCTGATCACCGGATAGCCCGGAATCTCATCAAGACCGATGCCCAGCGAAAAGGAGTTAAATACATCCGTAACCGAGATATCGCCGTCAGGATAGCTGTCGCGGACACAGCCGTAGGGAACTATGGCCACATCCACCGGATGCCCGTCATAATCCGCGGCATTTTCAATGGCATATACGTAAGAATCAGACAGAAAATTTCCCAGGTTCTGATCGGTATGGGTACTGCCCAGATCCTCCTGGGGGCAGAAACCGACATCATTCTGCGCCAGGATCTGATCGCTGGCATAGCCGAACTGTGAAAGGTATACCGAATCCACCAGGTTCATCAGGGACTCGATTTTCTCCTGTGTGGCTGGATCGGGAGCGATATCATCAGTAATGGGCATCAGGCGGTAATCACTTTCCGCATCCATGGTCCATCTGCCGCTGTCCGTCTGGCGGAGGGTGAGAGAGCCCAGGTATTTCCCGTATTCCCCGGCGGACACGATGTAAGTATCGCCGTGCCGGATGGGCTCTGTCAGCAGGGAATGGGTGTGCCCGCTGATGATGAGGTCGATCTCAGGGACACTTTTGGCCAGGATCTCATCCTCTGATTTGTCCGCATCCGCATTGGTACCGCTGTGGGAGAGACAGACAATCATGTCCACATCCTCTTTTTCCTGTATTTCCTTTACTGTTTCAGCGGCGGCTTCGGAGGCGTCCCGGAATTTTAATACGCAGGTAGGCGCGCAGGCCAGGGCATCCACGCCAAAGACGCCCAGGATCGCGATCTTTACGCCGCCCTTGTCCACCACGATATAGTCCCTTGCGCCGTAATGGTCAAAGGCATCCTTTAACAGCTGCTGGTCAGGGGTCAGTCCCTCCGCCTCCATAGACTTCCAGTCAATGTTGCAGAGCACCATGGCGGGAACCGGTTCGCCGGAGTCGATTGCGGCGTCCAGGGCGCCGGTCAGTCCCTTGGAGCGATAGTCAAACTCATGGTTTCCCAGGGTGGTTGCCTCACAGCCCAGGGAGCCCAGCATACGGAGTTCCGCGGATTCACTGCTGAAAATGGCCTGCACCAGAGTCCCCATGGAGAAATCCCCGGCATCCACCAGCAGCGTGTCAGGGTTTGCCGTCATCTGTTCATTGATCAACGTCTTGATCCGGGCAAAGCCGCCCATCGTCACTGCTTCCTCATTCTCCATGGTGGAAAAGCTGTCCAGGTGGGAATGGGTATCGTGGAAAAACAGGATATCCACGGACTTTGGCGTGGCGGCCGCTGTGCCTTCTGCCGCATGGATTGTGATAATATTGGAAAAAAATAAAATTGCTGCCAGACAGAACGCAGCCGGTTTCAAAATACGTTTCATGCCAACCTCCGAAAATTAATTTGATTTCATTGTATTCTTTTCGATTCTATTATGCAAGGAATTTTCTCTTTCGGCCAGGACTGCCGGCCACTGTTATGGACAATCATCGTAATAGTTCAGCCTTCGATCAAACTGTTACGATGATGCACACAAAATGAGTTTTCAACTCATTTTGGCGCCTGCAAGTCTCGCAAAATTACACAGGGAAGCAATTTTGACTTCGCGGTGCCGTATGGCTGAACTGTTACCAATAATCAAAAAGAAAATGCTGTAGATAAGATAAAAATGTGGTAAAATGTCCGTAAAGAGCAGAAAATCAAAAGGATGAAAAAATATACAGGAGGATTTAATATGCAGAAATGGGCCAGAGCATTATACCAGCCGGTGCTTCCTTTGGGGAAAGACGGCAGGAGGATCACAGCCAGCGAGGATCATATCCGTCTTTCCAAGGAAGCGGCAAAGGAAGGAATGGTGCTGTTAAAAAATGAAGGATCTGTACTACCCCTGGTGAAAGGCAGCAGGCTGGCATTATTCGGAAAGGCAAGCTTTGACTATGTAAAGGGCGGCGGCGGAAGCGGTGATGTGACCGTGTCCTATGTGCGGAATCTTTATGAAGGCCTGAAGGAGAAAGCCAATCATGTGACAGTCTTTGAGGAGTTGTCTTCTTTTTACAGGGAAAATGTAAAGGCACAGTATGCGGCGGGAAGCGTTCCCGGACTTACCGTGGAACCGGAGATTCCTGCGGAACTGTTGGGAAAGGCCAGGGCTTTTACGGATACGGCGGTCATTGCCATCAGCAGGTTCTCCGGCGAAGGCTGGGACAGGAGTGTACAGTCTTCCGATCAGAAGCTTATGCATGTGGAGAGCATGGAACTCTATGAGGCTGCGGAGAAGATCTTTGAGCGAGGGGACTTTTATTTAAGCCGTGCGGAGGAAGCCATGGTGGACATGGTGAAGAAAGCCTTTCCGAAGGTGATCCTGGTCATGAATGTAGGCGGTATGGTGGATTCTTCCTGGTTTGTGCAGGATCGGGCAATTCAGTCCGTCCTTATGGCGTGGCAGGGAGGTATGGAAGGCGGCCTGGCGGCGGCGGAGCTGCTGGTGGGAGAGGGAAATCCCTGCGGCAAGCTGGCGGATACCTTTGCCGGGCGACTGGAGGATTATCCCTCCAGTGAAGCGTTCCACGAATCGGAAGATTATGTAGATTATATTGATGATATCTATGTGGGTTACCGTTATTTTGAAACCATTCCCAATGCGGCTGGAAAGGTTAACTATCCTTTTGGCTTCGGGTTGTCATACACCCGGTTTTCCCTGGAAAAAGCTTCGGCGGAACAGAAGGGAGACCATATAGATATCAGGGTGTCTGTGTGTAATATCGGGAATGTTCCCGGTAAGGAAGTGGTGCAGGTCTATTTCAGCGCGCCTCAGGGGATGCTGGGGAAGCCTGCAAGGGAATTGATCGCTTTCCGGAAGAGCCGTCTCCTGGCTCCCGGCGAAACCCAGACCATGGTGCTCAGCTTCCGGTTCAAGGATATGGCTTCCTATGATGATTTGGGTAAGATCGTGAAAGCGGCGTATATCCTGGAGCAGGGAACCTACCATTTTTATGTGGGTACTTCCGTCAGGGATGCGGCGGCGGACTTTGTTATCGAAGTGCCCCAGAATGCCATTGCGGAGCAGCTCTCCAGCAGGCTGACGCCCACTTCCCTGAAAAAGAGGATGCGCGCGGACGGCAGCTTTGAGGAGCTTCCCGTGGGCGAACCCGTTCACACGGATGCAAATGTTTTGAAGCTGCTGTCCCTGGCAAAGACAAACGGCCTTGCACCTGTGGTCAGGGCCCGCGGCAGATATAAGCTGTGGGGAGAGGAAAAGAAGGTTCACACCTTTGACGAGGTGGCGGAAGGAAGCATATCCCTGAAAGAATTTATGGCGCAGCTTTCCGATAAGCAGCTGGCAGAGTTATTGGGCGGACAGCCCAACACCGGTGTGGCGGATGTGTTTGGCTTCGGAAACCTGCCGGAGTATGGCGTGCCGAATGTGATGACTGCGGACGGCCCTGCGGGCTTAAGGATCAAACCGGACAGAGGCGTATGCACCACAGCATGGCCCTGTGTCACCCTGCTGGCGTGCACATGGAATCCGGAACTGGTGGAACAGGTCGGGGCTGCAGGAGGAGCAGAGGTAAAAGAGAATAATATTGCCGTGTGGCTGACGCCCGCCATCAACATCCATAGGAGTCCTCTGTGCGGCAGGAATTTTGAATATTATTCCGAGGATCCTTATCTGACGGGCAAGCTGGCGGCAGCCATGGTAAGGGGAATCCAGAGCAATCACGTAGGCGCTGCGGTAAAGCATTTCGCCCTGAACAATAAGGAGACAAACCGCAAGAACAGCGATTCCCGCGCATCAGAGAGGGCAATCCGTGAAATTTACCTGAAGGCATTTGAGATCGTGGTGAGGGAAGCAGATCCCTGGTGTATCATGTCCTCCTACAATATTATCAACGGCCGCAGGGCTTCGGAGAACCGGGAACTTCTGGAGGATATCCTGCGGGGCGAGTGGGGCTTTCAGGGTATGGTCACCACTGACTGGTGGACTGCCGGCGAGCATTATAAGGAGACCAAGGCGGGCAATGATGTCAAAATGGGCTGCGGATTCCCCGAGAGATTGCTGGAAGCCATGGAGAAAGGCGTCCTGAGCAGGGAAGAGATGGAAATCTGCGCGGGAAGGATTCTGGAAATGATCCTGAAGCTGGATTAATGCATGTAAATCTGTAAAAGGTGAGCCGCGGAAGCTTTTATGAATGTAAGGGCTGAATTGTCACAGAATTTAAGAAAATTTAATGTTTCCTTTCGTGACATACTATCAAAAATGTGATATGTTGTTAGGAATGATGGCGGAAAGGAATTATGGTATGGCCAGGGAAACCGATAATGAAATGAGACAGATCCAGCAGGGACTGGAGGCGTTTTTGCAGCAGGAGCTTCAGGAGATGGAAGCGGAGGGAATGCAGAGAAAGCAGGAGCCTCAGCTGTATACCATAGACGAAGAGGAAGATGCGGAAAAGGGGTTGGACGTTATAGGAAGTACATCCAGCAGGAAGAATGCGCCTGCCAGAAAACGTGAGAGAGAGGATTATTATATAGAAGACTGGGACAGCCCGCAGAGAGCCGCAGGGACGGGACAGCGCCGCAGACAGAGTCAGAATACAACGGCGGGGCGCCGTGCGGGACAGGGCGGGAATGCAGCGACAGGACACCGTGCGGGGCAGAACGGGAATACAGCGGCGGGGCGCCGTACAGGACAGAGCCGGGATACGACGTCCGGGCGCCGTACAGGGCAGGCGCAGGAGTCTGCCTCCAGACGCCGTCCCAGGGAGGACTATTACGAGGAGCCTGCTTCCAGACGCCGTCCCAGGGAGGACTATTACGAGGAGCCTGCTTCCAGACGCCGTCCCAGGGAGGACTATTATGAAAAGCCTGCCAGGTCTTCCCGAAAGTCAGATAAAAAAGGATCCCGGAAAGAGCCTGCGCCTCAGGTGCAAAAGCCCGGTAAGAAACGGGGATCGGCGCTGAAAAAGCTTCTGGCGGCAGCAGTGTGTCTGGTGCTGCTGGTGGGCGGCGGTCTGTATTTTCTGGTGGGCAGTGTATATGGAAAAATGAATTATGAAGCCATTGATTCCGTTGTGGAGAAACCGTTACAGGAGGACGGCGTGGTCAATATCCTTCTGATCGGAAACGACTCACGCCAGAACGGCGAGGATGGCCGTTCCGATGCAATGATCCTGCTTTCCGTCAGCAGCAAGACCAAGACCATTTATATGACTTCCCTGTTGAGAGATATGTATGTGGATATTCCGGGGCACGATGGAAACCGGCTGAACGCGGCATATTCTTTTGGCGGCGCGGAGCTTCTGATGGAAACGGTGGAACAGAATCTGGATATTCCCGTGAACCGGTATGTGCTGGTAAATTTTGAAGCCTTTGCGAATCTGGTGGATGCGGTGGGCGGAGTGGATCTGGAACTGACCACAGGAGAACTGGATTACGTAAATGGATATCTGCAGGAGTATAATATATTGACGAATCGCCCCCAGGGGACAGACAATGTGGACGCCACGAAACCCGGCCTAGTGCATTTGAACGGTCCCCAGGCCCTCGCATACTGCCGTATCCGTTACATTGGAACGGACTTCGGGCGGACGGAGAGACAGAGAAAGGTTCTGACCGCCATTATCCAGAAGCTTCCGACCGCCATAGGAAATGCGGGGGAACTGATGGACGGTCTGCTGCCTAATCTGACCACCAATCTGACACAGAGCGAATGCTACCGCCTGAGCCTGATGGCAGGAAAGCTGCTGACTTACGATATTGTGTCGGACAACATTCCACAGCCGGGAACTTACAAAGACGCGACGATTCGTAAAATGTCGGTGCTGGAAGTAGATTTTGAGGCCAATATCAAATATCTGAAGGAAAAGATTTACGGTGAGACAGGAGAATGATATACTGTAGTACAGGGCAATGAAATTTATTTTCAAACAAATTTTGGATAAAAGCGTGTTGAAATACGCAGGGAGGTATCAAGATGGATAGTTTTCTGTTTATATTTACAGGGATCATGTGTCTTTACGTGTCCATCAAGACATTCAGTTCCCCGGAACCGAATAAAGTGTTCAATAAATGGCCTATGGAAGTGACGGATGTCAAAAAATATAATCAGTTCTGCGGCGGATTAATCCTTGGCTTCGGGATTGTGGCGGAAATTACCATTGCCGTTATGATGTTCACCACAGGGATTGTAAGTGTTCTCTGTACTGTGGGGATTATCCTGGAAGCGGTACTGGTAGTATTTATATATAGAAAAATGGAAAAGAAATTTATGAAAAAAAGATAAATACTTGAAAGGTATGGCTACTAGCATGATGTTGAGCAGGGGAAAAATTGTGACAGCCATTTCAGCTGCCGCAGGAGTCTGCCTGATGACGGGCTGTACGAATGATACCCGGGAGGAAGCATCGGCGGCAGTATTGCAGCCCCAGCCGTTGGAAAGTGTCGCGGTCTCCGCAGAACCGGCGCCTGTACCCGGCTCCGCTGCAGAATCTACTGCGGAGGCTGGTTCCACAGGGGAAAGTCCCGCACCGGAGGAAACATCCGACACCGTAACGATCACCATATCCGCCGCAGGCGATGTGACCCTGGGTACGCACCAGGAACAGGATTACTGGTATTCCTTTCGTCAGGCATATGACCAGGCGGAGGACGAGAGTTATTTCTTTGCAAATGTCTATGATATTTTCAGTGCGGATGATATGACGCTGGTCAATCTGGAGGGGCCGCTGACCCTTGCGGAGGAGCCCAGGGAGGGTCAGGTCTACAGCATCAAGGGCGATCCCGAATATGTGAATGTCCTTACCGCCGGCAGCGTGGAAGCGGTGAGCATGGGAAACAACCACACGCTGGATTACCAGCAGCAGGGCAGGGAGGATACCATACGGGCAGTGGAAGAGGCGGGGATCATATACGCCTGCGAGAAGACCGTGGGTATTTACGAGGTCAAGGGGATCAATATCGGAATGATTTCCGTCAATGAGGTGTCCCAGGGCTATCTGGTGGAAGATACCATACAGAAGGGCATTGCGGAATTACAGGAGCAGGGAGCGGATCTGATCCTGGTCAGCTGCCACTGGGGCGTGGAGAAGGAATATTATCCGGAGGATTACCAGAAAATCCTGGGAGAAAAGTGTATTGACTGGGGAGCGGATCTTGTGATAGGGCATCACCCCCATGTATTGCAGGGGATCGATGAATATAAAGGAAAATTTATTCTATACAGTCTGGGAAATTTCTGTTTTGGCGCGAACCGCAATCCGCCGGACAAGGATTCCATGATATTCCAGCAGACTTTTACCTTCATAAACGGGGAAAAGCAGGATGATCAGGAAATCCGCGTGATTCCCTGTTTGGTCAGTTCTGTGCCTGAGCGGAATGATTTTCAGCCAACGCCCGCCGTGGGAGAGGAGAAGATCAGGATTCTGAGCCGGATCAATGAGTTCAGCCTTGAATTTGGGGTTCAGTTTGATGAGGACGGATATATCCGGCCTTAGAAGCTGCTAAGTAAGTCATATACAATTTTAAAATAGAGGCATAGAGAGCAACCTGAAGACGGTATTGGAACTGAGATGGAGGTAGAAATGGAGAAAAGAAAACTTGAGAAACTGGGAATTGAAACGTCTTTGCTGGGATTTGGCTGTATGCGTTTTCCGGTGACGGCCGATGGCGGCATTGACGAAGCGGAAGCGGAGAAAATGCTGGATAAGGCCATTGCCGCCGGCGTCAACTATATCGACACGGCATATCCTTATCATGGCGGCAAGAGCGAGCCGTTTGTGGGAAAGGTATTAAAAAAGTATGACAGGAGCAGCTTCTATCTGGCAACCAAGCTGCCGGTGTGGAAAGTGGAGAAGATAGAAGATGTGGACGCTACCTTTGAGGAACAGCTTGCCAGGCTGCAGACGGATTACATAGATTTCTATCTGATGCATGCACTGAATAAAGAGCGTTTTGACCGGATGCTGGAACTGGGCTGCATAGAAAGGCTGGAACAGTTGAAGGCGGAGGGCAGGATACGCTATCTGGGCTTTTCCTTCCATGACGACTATGAGACCTTTGAGAGAATCCTGAACCACAGGGACTGGGATTTCTGCCAGATCCAGCTAAATTATATGGATGCCAATGAACAGGCAGGCTTGAAGGGTTATAGGCTGGCGGAGGAAAAGGGTGTTCCCATGGTGGTCATGGAGCCCGTGAAGGGGGGCTCGCTGGCGGCCTTTGCAGAGGATATCACAGGAAGGTTTGGCAGCCTTGATCCGGAGGCATCCGTAGCATCCTTTGCCCTGCGCTGGGTGGGGAGCCTGCCTAATGTTAAGGTGATATTGAGCGGAATGTCCACCATGGAACAGGTGGAGGATAATCTGAAAACCTTCAACGCTTTCCGTCCTCTGTCTAAAGAGGAACAGCAGGAGATCGAGGATATTGTGAAGCTGATCAACAGCCGTGTGCAGAACGGCTGCACAGGATGTAATTATTGTATGCCCTGCCCCGCAGGGGTCAATATTCCCGGAAATTTCAGGGTCTGGAATACCTATCATATGTACCAGAATTACAACATGGTGAAGAATAGATGGGAGAAAGACCTGGGAGAGGCTGCACAGGCGAAGAACTGTGTGAAATGCGGGAAGTGTGAGCAGGCCTGCCCCCAGAAGCTTTCCATCCGGGAGAATCTGGCGAAGGTGCAGGAGGATCTGGATAAGAAAGAGTTTGTATTAAAGTGATGATCTGTAAAGAAACGGCTGCGTTGCTGAGCGCCGATATGGTGTGGCAGAATTGATACCGGAAGGGGGTACGGCTGTGGAGAAGGCTTTTAAGCTGGATTTTGAAAATGACAAAATAGGCAGCCTGTATGTGAATTGCTGCGGCTGTTCCCAGACAGAGAGCCTTCACAGCTTTGGCCCCGCATCCAAACCCCATTATCTGATTCACTATGTGTTGAGCGGGAAAGGTATTTTCCGCTTTCATGACAAGGAATATCGATTGGAGAAAGGATATGGTTTCCTGATCCAACCCAATGAACTTGCCTTTTACCAGGCGGACGAGGAAGAGCCCTGGAGCTATCTCTGGGTGGGATTCGGGGGAAGCCGTGCGGAGGAATACCTGACTGCAATGGGACTTTCCGCCAGGCACCCGATTTTTGCCTGTGACAGGGATCAGGAGCTGTACACCATCGTGCGGGATATGATGGAGCATAATACCTTCGGCGTGGCGGATGATCTGCGGAGAAACGGCCAGCTGGGGGTATTTCTGTCCGTTCTTGCAGAGAGCGCCGGGGTGATTGCCAGGGATGAGGAAGACAAGGGGAACCAGTATGTGAAAAAGGCGGTATCCTTTATCCAGAGCAATTATTGTAACCCGATCAAAGTCACGGATGTGGCAGATTATGTATGTATCAACAGAAGTTATCTTTACACTCTTTTTCAAAACTATCTGGGCATGTCTCCCCAGCAGTTTCTGACCACCTTCCGCATCACAAAGGCGCGGGAACTCCTGGATTCCACCTCATATTCCATTGAAAGCATTGCCCTTTCCTGCGGTTACAGCGATGCCCTGGTATTCACAAAGGCATTTCATGCCATGAAGGGAATCTCTCCTTCCCAGTACCGTAAGCTGAGTCACCGGGAGAGTTCCAGGGAACAGCTGCAGGAGGTAGAGAGCCTGATCGCGGAATTATTGAAGCCGCGTTAGAATGTGTTTGAAAACAGAAAGGATAAAAGATTAACAATGAATATTAGATTTCCTGATCATCCGATACTGGATATTATCTTTTTGAAAGAGCAGGAAACCGCCCTGGTATTTAAGGACGGTTTTTCCTGCTTTTTTATGTAACCCTTCCTTTATCCCTCAGGGGCTTTGATTCAAGGGAATCAGTTTGCTCTTAAGCCGCCCAATCTCTTCGGATACTACTTCGATTGTCCGCAGATAGTTTACAGGATTGCCATATTTTTCCCTGAATAATGCAAGAAACCGTGTCATATATTCCGTGTGCGGTATGATGATATTGATATCAATATCTGGAAACTTCTGCCTTGCCAGGGCAAATCGTTTCCGGTTGTATTCCCTGGTAAGCATATAATGATCAATGATATCCTCATCGCTTACCCCGGCAAGCAGAAGCAGGATGGCCGATACCACTCCTGTCCTGTCTTTTCCGGCGGAACAATGGAACAGTACGCCATCCGGAGCTGGGGTTGTTTGAATGGAGCTCCATATGGGTTGCGGAGGAAGATCCGATTCTGGGGAAATATCCCGATGCAAAAGAGGGGACATGGGAGCAGGAGTACCAAAACTGTGTGAGAAACATGGAGTCAAGGATCAATGGAGAACTGCCATCCATTGACAGGGAAATAAACCAGGATGTAGCGATATGGTATGACTCGCTTAACCGTCAGGAAACAGGAAGTGCAGGGTACCCGTATTGCTGTTATATATTTCCCTGCCAGGGTGATGGATATGGGGCGGCGCTCTGTGCATATGGGGAGAAGGAAGACTGCTGCTTTATCAGCTGGGAGGAGGAAGACTATCTGGTAATTGTCCAAAGGGCAGAGGGGGAGATCCGGGGAATCTCCGTGTACGGCAGGTTTGGTGAGAGCCTTGCAGGAGGGAGGCTGGAACTGGAAAAACAGCCGGATGGAGAGATAAAATTGACTTGTTATATATGTGTCAATTTTTTTAAAACCTTTTTTCCGGATAGTAGGTTATATATTATGTAAGCCGCACAGACGGAAATTTTGCGCAAGAGGAACCGCCATGGACGAACGTCAATGGATACATGCTATCCAGAAGGGAAATAAGCAGTACTTGCAGGATATTGTCGAAAAGTATTATGACGATATCTTCCGTTTCTGCACCTTTCAGGCGGGAAGCAGGGAGGACGCCTATGACCTGGCACAGGAAACCTTCCTGAGATTCATCCGGTACGTGGAGGGCTATCATTACCGTAACCTGAAAGGTTATCTGCTGACTATCGCCATGAATCTGTGCAGGGATTTCCTGACGGAAAAGAGCAGGCGGGGAAAAAGGGAAGTCAGCTTTGACCGGGAACCTGACAGTGGAAACCCGGCGGAAAGCGATTCCCTGTGGGATATTTGCCGGACGGAGGACATGCTTTTGGATGAGCCGGTGAAGTCTCCGGAAGCAAGGCTGCTGGAAAGGGATGCGCATGACCGCCTGATGGAAGCCCTGTCCTGTCTGCCGCAGATGCAGAGGGAAACATTACTGTTTCATTATATGTATGATATGAAATACCGGGAAATCGCGAAAATAACCGGAGTATCCGTGTCCACGGTAAAATCCCGCGTGAAACAGGGAACGGAGAAGCTGAGGGACATCATGAAGAGGGAGGACTTTCTCGATGAGTGAAAAGCGGAAACAAACCATTGACGACCAGAAGGCCTGCAGGCAAAAGGTCGACAAACAAGAGGTTGACAGACAGAAAATTGATAAACAAAAGACCGACAAACAGAAGGTCAACGGACCGAAGGTCGATAAACGGAAGGCAGACGGGCAAAAGACCGACAATCAAGAGGTCGACGGTCAGAAGAACAACAGCGGAATGGCAGAGGGGCATCAGGAGAAAGGCGAAGCGTCAGGAAAGATATGGAAGGAAGCCCTGGATCTGAAACCGGATCCTCCGGAAAAGCAGATTACCCTCCTTACGATCCGGCATGCCATTGAAGCAAAGAGAATCCGAAACACTCCTTCCCCCGGCGAACTGATCCAGATTCAGCTGCAATACATCACTCCCTCATTCTGGGCGCTTCAGGGAGGGCTGCTTCTCCTTCTGATCCTGCTTTTATACCGGCTGCCGGGACAGAATGCGGAGCTGACGGATTATCTGTGGTGGAGTTCCATTGCGGCGGCTTGGATGGGAGTGCTGTCAAACGGAGTGCTGGGGCGACATTTTTCCTGCAGGATGGCGGAGCTGGAGCAGAGCTGCTATATGAATCTGTCTCAGATGTGGACGATTCGGATGACATTGACTACGGGTGTGGATATCGGTATTCTGACGGTATTCAGCGGCGGAATCGCAGCGCGCACGGAGACGTTTTTCGGGCGGATCGCAATGTATCTGCTGGTTCCCTTTCTGCTGTCAAACGTCTGTTGTCTGCTGATGATCAGCGCACTGCGGAGCGGCAGGAGGAAATATATACTGGCTGCGCTGGCTGTGATCACTGCGCTGCTTGCGGTGTCACCCTGCGTTGCCACGGAGGCCTACACCACCGCTTACCTGTGGGTATGGTTTTGTCTGCTGGTATTGGGGGCGGCGGTATTTGCAGGACAGATCAGAAGCTGTTACGGCAGAATGACAAGGGGAGAAATGATATGCTGGAATTAAGACTGGAAAAGGTTTCGAAAAATTATGGTAGTAAGAAAGTGGTGGAGGGCGTTGAATGTGTCCTGTCCCATGGAGTGTACGGACTGCTGGGGGCAAACGGCGCGGGGAAGACCACGCTCCTGCGCATGATCTGCGGAATCCTGGAGATGACAGAAGGCAGGATCCTGTGTGACGGAATGGAGATCAGGAAGATGGGAGCGGAGTACCGCAGGCTGCTTGGGTATCTGCCCCAGAATTTCGGGTATTATCCGGAATTTACGGCAAAGAAGTTTCTGCTTTATCTGGCCGCATTAAAGGCGATTCCCAGGAAGGAGGCTGCGGATAAGGTGGGGGAACTGCTGCGGCTTGTGGATCTGGAAGAGGTAAGGGACAGGAAAATCAAGACATTTTCGGGGGGCATGGTGCGCAGGCTCGGGATTGCCCAGGCTTTGCTGGGAGATTCTGAGATCCTGATATTGGATGAGCCTACGGCGGGGCTGGATCCCAAAGAACGCATCCGGTTCCGCAATATTATCAGTTCCTTATCCAAGGACCGGATCATTATATTGTCCACCCATATTGTGTCGGACGTGGAGTATATTGCGGATAAGATCCTGCTGATGAAAGGCGGCAGGCTGATAGGCACGGGGAATATAGAGCATTTGCTGACGCAGGTTCGGGGCAGGGTCTGGGAATGCTGCGTCAGGCCGGAGGAGGCGGAAAAGTATCAGGCGCATTTCCCCGTCAGCAACCTGAGAAATACGGAACAGGGCGTAAAGCTGCGAATCGTGTCGGATGTCTGTCCCCTGCCGGATGCCGTGCCTGCGGATCCCGATCTGGAGGACGTATACCTGTATTATTTCCGCGAGAGTCAATGCCCGTTGCCCGCGGCAAAATGTTGATTTCAGGGAGGAGGAAAAACATGATCAGGAAAGAAATATACCGGATCCTTTCCCGTAGGATTACGCTGTTAGCGCTGGCCGTTTCGACTGCGTTTATCATATATTACGGGACTTTCCATATTGCGGAGGAGACAGTGATTGGCAATGGTGAGGTCTACCGGTATGGCGAGGCCGTGGCACGGGATAAAATGATAACGGAAGAGTATGCCGGCCCGTTGACCATGGAAACCGTGCAGGCAATCTGGGAGAAGTACGGCGTGTCGGTGAATCCGGGGAATACCACGATAAAAGAGGAGCAGGTGAGGCTGGCGGTACAGGGAGGTTATGCCAATTATTGTAATGGTTTTGTGACAAGAATGTTTACTGACAGTATCACCCTGGAGAACGGGGAAGAAGTCCTGGTGTTAAAGGGAGAGGAAGAACTGGCAAAGAGCCGTTATCTGGACGGAAGCTATACCTTCGGTTATGTGGGCAAGGGCTGGAGCTGGTATTGGGAGCAGCTGCTGTTGACGCTTGTACTGACCTCCATTGTGGTTATTATCGGGTTTTCGCCGGTATTTTCGGAAGACTACGCTTTCCGGACGGCTGACATAGTCCTGCCCACGGTCAGGGGACGCTGTCAGATATGGGGATTACGCACAGGGGCCGGATTTCTCTTTGCCTCGGTCTATTACTGGATCATGAGCGCATACACGTTCCTGATGAATTATGCCATTTATGGCGGGAGCGGACTGTCTGTAAGCTGTGGACTGACCTTTCTGGGCTATGACTGGACGAGGGACAGCGATCCCATGTGGATGGCGCTTTTGATCATGCATCTGGCCGGATGGCTTTCCATGCTGGCGCTGGTGTTGCAGATACAGGTGATTTCGTCCAGATGTAAGTCAAGCTTTATGTCTCTGCTGTGGTGTCTTGCCGCTTATCTGGGTCCCATTGCAGTGGTAAATACCATATTAAACAATTTTCCGTTCAGTGAAATGATTAAATGGCTGAAATATTTCTGCTACAGTATGCCCCTGTCCTTTCCGGGAATGTTTTCCCAGGCGTCCCTGCCGTCTAAGAGAGTGCTGATTCTGTTTGCCCTGGGTACGGCTGTAGCTGCCGGTGTGCTGGGCGCGGCGGGCTGGAGCAGGCACCAGGTGAAAAATTAGGGAACGCTTCAGCGTTCCCCTAATTCCTCCCAGTCTTCTCCATAATAGGCTTCCATTCTTTTTTTCCATTCTTCCTCTTCATAGGATTTGCAAATTGAAAAAGGCGAAAAACGATCGCCGGTCAGGCCGTCGATAACAGCATTATAAAACTCTTCGGGATCAAAGTGGTATTTGACAGAGCTTTCATAGACACAAAATTCCTGCTCGATCTGTTCCCTGTGTACTTCTAACTCCTCCCTGCTCATATGAGAGTATGGGGATTCGCTTTCTTCCGGCTGCCTGTTTTGCGCTTCCATGTGGTTTTCAACGATTTCCCAAATAGATCGTCCATCGCTGTCATATCCTGTTTTGTCAAGAACCACCAGAAGGTTTCCCGAATAGGGATCATATATCATATACCGCTCCTGATCTCTATCATTTAATCCTCTGACGCTGAATGTAAGCCTGGGTTCGTCTTCTGCTTCATCCATATAGCGGTATTGCAAGAGGTAGTGATATCCCCATGCCCAGTCAACGCCGCCTTTCAACTGCTCGTTTGCCAGAAGATAGATATCATCTGAATCCAATGCAATGTCATCCATGGAAAACGTCTCAAAATGCGGAGAGGAGCCTTCCCGTCCCTGAGCAGGCCTTCCTTCAATTACATGAACCGAATATTGCTTGTCTTTTGACTCGCTGTGGAAAAAAAAAGTCCAGCATCTTCGTTTCCCGTCCATCCCGTTGTCCGGATTTTCCGTATCATAAATATCTGCGCTGGTGATCAAAGTAGCCGCTGCATCGTCCGCCCATTCCTGCGCATCAGACAGTGCAATTTCCCAGGCCTCTTTTAAAGTGCATATTTTTTCTTCTGATATTTCCTCCTGTGGATACGGATCATTTGCGCTGCATCCTGTAAAAATGGCCAGCAATACAACTGACATAATCAATTTGAATTTATAGTGTTTTATATTTTTACATCTTCTCAATCCCATGTAAAATCTACCTTTTTTACACCATATAAAATTGCCATTTTATAATGAGCATCTGTTCTGGCGCCGCCGTATACATCTGTCCAGTAGATTGATCTTGAAAAACTTGCGTCTCCGGTATCTGTAACATCAAAATCACTATACGAAACGCCATCAATGTCTACACTGCTGTTTTGATAATGTATTCTACTTCCAAAAGGGAAGATAGGAGACTTATCCGCAGTAGATACGCGATGAACCGCTACACAGCCTACATAGGGATATACCCCGCTTGCACATGGATTTCCGGTTTCCAAATACATTGTGGAATCCTGGCTTTGTATAAAATAGGGCGGTGTTCTTGGGGTAATTTCATTGCTATCGTCTATACCCAAGTCTATGTTGGTAAAAGGTGAAAAAACACCCTCCGAATGTAAATCAGCATAGATTTTTTCAAGCAATATATTTGCTTCAACCTCATATTCTTCTGCCAGCGCGTCAATGTTTAGCCATTGGCCTAATTCCTCCATTGAATATTCTTCCAGGCTTTTGACTTCGTCAACAGACTCCATGGCATTTGCTGGGAGAATATCCGTAATTCCTAAAAGCAGTAAACTTATTATGATATCATTGTAAAACATCAATTCGATTCTGTCAACAACAAGATTCCGCATTCCCGGCTCTCATCCTTCCAGAATCCTATGTTCAGCACCCAGTGTAGGTTGTTCTCCACTCCCCAGTGCGCCCTTTTGCACTTTCCACATTTCTTAGCCCCCATCCCGTTCAGCCCTTTCCATTCTGGATGGTTCGCTTTAAGCCAGCTGATTTCGTTTTCTACATAATATTCCCTTGTTTCCTGCCTTCCATGGTCAAAGCAT
>CANDMD010000067.1 GCA_947385725.1 uncultured Lachnospiraceae bacterium
CAGACGTGTGCTCTTCCGATCTGGATGTGAACTTAAGCGATAAAAGGCGTTTGGGAATTGTCACACTCGGGGCGATGAAACAGTATGAGAGAATCGAAAAATTTCTAGATTATGAGTAAATTGCAGGAAGCTTATCCTCAAAAGGAGTTGTCCTATGATATTAAAAGCTTCCATGGAATAGGGCATCTGAAAAAGCAGGGAAACGCGCAGCAGCAGAAAACGGGAATGTTACTGAATGACTTATTTCCGATCATGCGGGGCATGGCAAAGGCTCTTTTACAAGTTGAACATGCGGCGATTATTGTGATTCTGGATAATGATAAAAATGATAAGAGTGCATTTCGGGACGAATTGAATCGAAGGGCAGCCAGCAACATGGTGCTTACAGATTATGAATTTTGTGTTGCGGTAAAGGAGATGGAGGCGTGGCTGTCAGGCGACGTGAAGGCAATTGAGGCAGCATATCCCAATGTCAGAAAATCGGCATGGAAAGAGTATGAGCAGGATGGGATATGCGATACATGGGAGGTTCTTGCAAACGCGGTATATCCGGGGGGATTGACGGCACTGAAAAAGAAAGCGGCGGGTGATTATACACAAATTGGAAGTGCAAAATGTGAATGGGCAAGGCTGATTGGAGCGCAAATGAGCCTTATGGAGAACGCATAATTCCATTGTTTCACACTTTCAGATATGCCTCCTTCGGCGGCATAAACATTCAATGAGAAGAATCCCCGTCTGGCTCCAAAAGCTTATGGTATCGTAGCATTTATGTCTCACTTGTTCACTTTGAATTATGTAAATATAAGGTAGGACAAGTATCTGATGATGCGGAGAGAATAGCCATATGAGAATGGGTGTGATACAGGATTGGGCAAATACAAGTGGAATTAGTTTTTTATTCCCGTGGGCAATGAGCCAAGCGGATGCGTCAGGAATTTTTGGTTCCTTATCCATATTTACGAATGCCGCGAAGGCTCTGGACATACCATTGCACAAAACATATATTATGTATTTGATGGTGATAAAATCATAGGGCAAATTATTGTCAGTGAGATTGGTGGGCTGTTTTCTTCTACTTTCTCATATACTGTATATAGTGAAATACAATGCGCGTATGAACAAAAATATCCAATCACTTTATATGGATTAGAAGGATGCCTTATAGCGGAGATTGATAATACAGTTTATGTGTTGGAAAATGTAGACAATAAGGATATATCGACTTTGGTAAGGCAAAGGGATATTTTAGGCAACGCCATAATTAAAAAAGTTACACTTATAGAAATGCCAATAGGATCAAGATCTACTTATCATTTTTTGCGGGTAGCGAATGTGGGGAATGAAGTATCGCCACAAGGAATTCAAATATGTTGGGCTGCTTGCATGGCATCCAAAGTTATGTATCAAACAAACTATCGCAATTTAACGGCAATGTCAGTTTTTGATAAATGCTGGGAAAGCGTAGACAATAGTCCGTATGATATTCCATATGGCGTAGATTCATGGTATAATAGTGCAGCTGCATTGTATGGAATTTCGCTTAGGATTCAGGACTCTTTAGGTTCAAAAGAAACTACTTCAAATGCGTTAAAAAATGGAAAGCCAATAATCTTAAGCGTTACAGATGATAGTATATCACATGCGATTGTTTTATGCGGAATAGATGAAGACGCATCCTATTACAAAAATGACGGTGAGATTTTCCTTTCGGAAAAGGAATGGGAATATGTGGAATTGATAGAGGAATTTCCGAAGGGAATGCAGGGGGCGGCATATTATACATGTGCCTTCCGATATGGAAAATGGCTTTTGCTGGGGGTTGAAGAGAGTCGATGTCTGCAGGGGATGGATGTCGTTATTTCTTGCTGATTCCAGACACTGCTATGGGCAGGGACGAATATGAAATGGGTGATGGTATGTGTCCGTTCATTTGTTGCAATGGCGCACAGTATCAGTATGAAAATAGCATCGAATCTGAAAAGATTGCAGATGATTTGGATGTACTTGGCTTTGTTCAGGCATTTTTTGAGGAGGGACAGGGGCAAATATCCAGGGATACCATCCAGACAAATCAAGCCATTCTCATTGGCCACCTTGTACTTGCATATGGGAACGGAGAGAAAATACTGATTAGTGTGGACGGCGGTGAAAACTACAACGTATATTCCCTATTCAAAACTTCAAGATTATAATACTCCCAATAAGAAGAAAAATGAATCATCCAAAAATCTGGAAAGGGACGCTTCGCATGAGGAGGCGTCCCTTAAAACAATTCATGATTATGGAAGACTCACGAAGCTTGGATTCCATTGTCTCGCACTTTCAGACATGCCTCCTTCGGCGGCACAAACATTCAATGAGAAGAATCCCCGTCTGGCTCCAAAAGCTTATGGGACAGCGGCATGGGAGATGATAGGTGCAAGAACCTTTGATGTACCTGGTACCTCTTTCATCTCCCGGTGGGGTAATTGACGATCCCCACGAACAGGGGCAGATCGCCGCGGGTGATGCAGAAGAGGAACGGCCGGTCCAGGACGAAGTCTACCTCTTCGTCAGGGGGCGCTGCCGCACCGGCGGCCTGCATAACGGTAAAGGCAGTGGCAGTGCAGCCTTCCTCGTCAATGACTACCCTGGCGGCATGGCTGGCCTGGGAGAGGGTAACGGGTACACTCACATCGGTGGTCATGGGGGTGAAATCGGACAGCGCCGGGTCAAAGACATCGGTTACGCCCAGTGCCTGCAGCCCTTCCCCCAGATCGAACTGGGAGGCTGCATCGAACTTGGGAATTGACTTATTTACAAAGAGAATTTTTTGATTCTCCCATTCGTACCTGTCTGCAGTAAAGAGGAAGTCCATGGCCTGCACGTCAGAGAGAAGCTCTTCCGGAGTGATTCCCTCGTCGGGCAGAAGGAACCACATAGCGCCGCCCTGTTCGAAATACTGGCTCACGGCGGCAAAATTGTCCCCCCAGTAGTAGAACTGGTCGTCTCTCTGATGCAGGAAATCGGTTTCCAGATCCCCGGTGGGAGTGTGGAAGGTCTGAGGTGTGGTATTTTCTTTGGAAAATTCGTTGTCCCACCTGGCTCTGAAATAGACGGTGGAAGCCAGTGCCAGGATGGTGTCCTTGTCCAGATGGATGCTCCCGGCCTGCTCTTCCAGAAGTCCCCCTGTCTGTTCATTGAGCCAGCTTTGCAGGGCATTGTTGAACTGCGCCGAACCCATTTCCCCCCGGTAGGAGGAGGCATAGAAGTCCTGCGCCAGAAGATCCAGGGTGTTCCGGTCAAATGGTACGTCTTTGTTCAGCCACAGGGAGCTTGCCAGGATGGAGGTCACAGCGCCATCGTCACAGTAGTTGGAGTTCCATACATCGCTGGCCTGTTTACACAGGGCATCCATACTGTCGCTGCCCAGCAGGGTCAGGATCTGCCCCCGGCTTTCGCCGTCTGTGAGCTGAGCCAGCATGGACAGGGCCATATAAACGTTCAGGGGGGAATAGACACGGTTTTCCCCCTCCGCCCCGGTCAGAAAGGTCCGGGCGCTCTGGAGGAAGAAATCCTGCAGGGGGGCGATATCCCCCAGATCCCTCTGCTGGGCTCTTACGTCCTTCCACCACGCGTCGTAGAGCGGTTCGATCAGCTGGGCAGGGCCGCTGGGGTAGGAGGCCATTTTGGGGTAACTGGCCTGGGCGATGGCGGCGGCAGTCAATCTGCCGCCGGGGCGCAGGAAGATGCCCGCCAGTATGGCTGCCGTTAACACCGCCGCTGCCGCTTTCAGCCAGCGCTTTTTGTAAAATTTATCCTGTGTATTCATAAGAATCCTCCTTGCCTTTCACACTTCCCGTCATGCCGCCTTCGGCGGCATAAGCATTCTTACATACTTTGTCCCCTTTGGTTCCGGAAAAGTCCGCAGCCGAAGGCTGAACTACTGTTATGATACATATCAGTTCAGCCATACGCCGCCGCGAAGTCAAAATTGCTTCCCTGTGCAATTTTGAGAGACTGTTACTATTATACCATAAATACCCAAAAGTTACATTGCATTTTACCGCCGAATGTGTTATTATTTTAACGATTACAGAATTGATATATAACTGCAAAGGTTACAGGAAAGGCGGGTTGTTTAAAATGAACAAAGGATTTGACGAAATCATCAGCAAAGTCAAAGAGTGTGGAAAGAAAACGGTTGCCGTGTCCGTGGCGCAGGATTCTGCGGTGCTGGAGGCAATCAAGGAAGTCCGGGAAAAGGGGATCGCCGACGCGATCCTGGTAGGGGACGAGGCGAAGATCAGGGAGATCGCGGCTTCCATCGATATGAGCCTGGAGGGGTATGAGATCATTGACGAGCCGGATATGATCCAGGCGTCCTTAAAAGCGGTAAAGCTTGCCCATGAAGGCAGGGCTGATATGTACATGAAGGGGCTGATCGACACCAAGAATTTCCTGAAAAGCGTTCTGGATAAAGAAGTGGGTCTGCGCACCGGCGGGACGCTTTCCCATGTGTGTGTATTTGAGGTTCCCGGTATTGACAGGCTGCTGTTCCTGACGGATGTGGCTTTCATGACTTACCCCACCCTGGAGGAGAAGGTCAGCATCATCAACAATACCCTCCCTGTCTGCAAGGCCTGCGGCGTGGATATGCCCAAGGTAGCGCCTTTGGCTGCCGTGGAGGTGGTCAATCCCAAGATGCCTGTGACGCTGGACGCGGAGGAATTGACGAAGATGTGCCAGGAGGGTAAGCTTACCGGCTGCATCGTGGACGGCCCCCTCTCCCTGGATCTCGCCATCGACCCGGAGGCGGCAAAACACAAGGGAGCCACAGGCAGGAAGATACAGGGAGATGCGGATGTCCTGCTGTTCCCCGATATCCACGCGGGCAATCTGGTATATAAGTGTCTGGTACATACGGTGCCAGGGCTGAAGAACGGCTGCATCCTGACCGGCACGAAGGTTCCCGTGATCCTGACGAGCCGTTCCGACACCTTTGAGACCAAGGTAAATTCCATCGCACTGGCGGCAGTGGTGGCGGAGGAAATGAAGAAGTGTCAGGCATAAACAGTAAAGAACTGTGAAAGAATGAATCTTTACGGTCGCTAAAACAGGAGAGGAGAAATTATATGGCAATGAAAAGTTTGATCATTAATCCCGGTTCCACATCGACCAAGATCGGTGTGTTTGAAGATGAGACATTATTGTTCGAGGAAACCTTAAGGCATTCCACGGAGGAGATCGGCAGATTTGATTCCATTGTGGACCAGAAGGATTTCCGCAGGAAGATCATTACGGATCTGCTGGAGTCGAAGCAGTTTGACCTAAAGAGCCTTGATGTGGTAGTGGGGCGGGGAGGTATGCTGAAGCCGATTCCCGGCGGTACTTACGCTGTCACGGATGCCCTGCTGGAGGATCTGAAAGCGGGGGTACAGGGACAGCACGCTTCCAATCTGGGGGGCATTCTGGCCAGGGAGATCGCTGATTCCATCGGTGCGCCTTCCTATATCGTGGATCCCACGGTGGTGGACGAACTGATGCCTGTTGCCAGATATTCCGGCGTGCCCGAGCTTCCCCGCGTCAGCATTTTCCATGCGCTGAATCAGAAGGCGGTGGCAAAGAGATATGCGAAAGAGGCAGGAAAGCCCTACTGGAGCCTGAGGCTGATCGTGGTTCACATGGGCGGCGGCGTCTCCGTAGGCGCCCATGAGAACGGCAAGGTCATCGACGTATTTAATGCGCTGGACGGCGACGGCGCCTTTTCTCCTGAGCGGGCGGGCGCAGTGCCCAGCGGTGCGCTGGTGAAGATGTGCTTCTCCGGCAAGTATACAGAGAAAGAGGTTTACAGCAAGATTGTCGGTAAGGGCGGCTTTAACGCGTATCTGAACACCAACGATATGCGTGAGGTGTCAAAGATGGCGAATGAAGGCAATGAGAAGGCGGCAGAGGCAAAACAGGCATTCATCTACCAGGTTGCCAAGGACATCGGTTCCATGGCCTGCGTACTGAAAGGAAAAGTAGACCGCATCATTCTCACCGGCGGGATCGCCTACGGTATGGATGTGGTGGCCGCACTGAAGGAGTATACGGAATGGATCGCACCCGTCACCGTATATCCGGGTGAAGACGAGCTGCTGGCGCTGGCACAGGGAGCCCTTCGCGTGCTGAACGGAGAGGAGAAAGCGCTGGAGTATTAAGATAGAAGTGAAATGCCCCGCCGTGGACAGGGATGCGACGCAAGGAGCTTCGCTGTCTGCCGCGGGGTCTTTGGTTGCAGAGATGGTGAAAATGAAAGAGAATGACAGTAAAAAAACGAAATTGAAATATAATATGTGGCAGGCGGTTTCCCCCATGAAGCTGATTCTGGGAGGCTATCTTGCCATTATCATGATCGGCACGGCGCTGCTCATGCTCCCGGTGTCCACGAAGGGACCGGGATCCAGCGGTTTGTCCGACTGCTTTTTCACGGCCACATCGGCTACCTGCGTCACCGGCCTGGTGAGATTTGACACCTTCACGCACTGGACGATATTCGGTCAGTGCGTGATCCTGGGATTGATCCAGATCGGCGGGATCGGCTTCATGACGGTGGCGATCCTGGTGCTGGTACTGACGAAAAAGAAGATTCATTTAAGCCAGCGGTCCCTGATGCAAAATTCCATCTCGGCTCCGCAGATCGGCGGGATCGTGCGCATGACCAAATTTATCGCGCTGGGGACGCTGCTGGTCGAGGGGATCGGCGCGGCTTTGCTGTGCGTTGACTTTATCCCCCGGTTCGGCATCGGAAGGGGAATTTACTTTTCCATTTTTCATTCCGTTTCTGCTTTCTGCAACGGCGGCTTTGACCTGATGGGAGGAACCACGGGAGAATTTTCTTCCCTCACCGGGATGACCGGCAGCTGGTATGTATGTACGGTGATCATGCTGCTGATTTTTGTGGGGGGACTGAGTTTTTTTGTATGGCAGGATCTGCTGACACAGAAGTTCAGATGGAGACGGCTGAGGCTCCAGAGTAAGATGGTGCTGTCCATCAGTGTGAGCCTGGCAGTGTTCGGGGCGCTGGCGCTTTCGCTGCTGGAGTGGAACCAGGCCGATTATGCGGGACTGTCCGCAGGGGAGAAGGTTATGGCCGGCTTTTTCCAGTCGGTCAGCGCGAGAACGGCAGGCTTTAATACGGTCGATCTTTCGAAAATGTCGGAGGGCGGCATCTTTGTGATGATATGCCTGATGTTCATAGGCGGATCCACGGGTTCCACCGCGGGAGGAATCAAGACCACTACGTTCTGGATCCTCTGCATCAGCATCCTGGCGACCTTTCGCCGGAAGAAGAATATTGAGATGTTTGGACGGAGGATGGAGGAGGGTATCACCAGGACTGCCTCCTGCGTGTTTATGACATACCTTCTTCTCTCGGTGACGGTCAGTGTGATTCTGTCCGCACTGGAGGGACTGCCGCTGCTGACGGCGCTTTTTGAATCCGTGTCGGCTGTGGCGACCGTGGGTCTGACGCTGGGGGTTACCCCGGGGCTGGGGATGGTGTCCAAGCTGTTGCTGGCATTTCTGATGCTGTGCGGAAGAGTGGGGTCGATCACCATGCTGCTGGCATTTTCATCTGAGAAGAGAGTGACAAATTCCAAGCTGCCGCTGGAGAAGGTCCAGGTAGGGTAACGGCGTGGAAGGTCCGATTTGGAACCGCGGCAGGGCTGCGGCATATGGGATTGGTGCGGGAAGTGGAAGGAAAGGAAGCTGACTATGAAATCGATATTAATCATTGGCCTGGGGCGTTTCGGACGCCATATGGCCCAGAAGTTTTTACAGAACGGCCACGAGGTGATGGCCATAGACTGTGAGGAGGAGAGGGCGGACGCCGCGGTGGGAATGATCCAGCAGATCCTGATCGGGGATGCCACGGACGAGCGCTTTATGGAGTCGCTGGGAATCGGCAACTTTGACCTTGCAGTGATCGCCATCGGGGAGAGATTCCAGACAGTGCTGGAGATCACGGTATTGCTGAAGGACCTGGGATGTAAATATATTGTGGCAAGAGCCACAAAGGACGTGCACAAAAAGCTGCTGCTGCGGAATGGAGCGGATTATGTTTCCTATGCGGAGCGTGAGGTGGCGGAGCGGCTTGCGATCAAGTTTGGTGCGGATACCATCTTTGACTATGTGGAACTGACACCGGAAATCGGTATCTATGAGATAGCGGTGCCGAAGAAGTGGCTGGGAAAAAGTATGGTGGATCTGTCCATTCGGACGAAATATCATGTAAGTGTCATGGCGACCAAAAAGCAGAATCAGATTTATCCCCTGCCGCATCCATCCCATGTTTTCGAGGAGGAAGAGAGTGTGATGGTCATGGGTTCCGCAAAGGATATAGAGGCGATCACCTGATCTGCAGGGGAGAACGGGAACGACGGACAGAAGCATACTCCTGCGCTTCCCTCCACATCAGTCAGGCTGCTTCCGGAACTCCCGGGGCGATTTGCCATATACCTTTTTGAACAGATCCTTGAAATAATTGCTGTCGTTAAAGCCGTTTTCCAGGGCGATATCGGTGATGGTATTGCTGGTGGTGAGAAGTGCGGTCTGGGCGTGTTTTAAGCGCACAAAATTCAGGTATTCCTTAAATCCCATTCCTGTTGTCTGCTTGAATTTCTTGCTGAAATAGGTGGGGCTTAAGGCTGCCTGGGCGGACACTTCCTCAAGGGAAAGCGGTTTTTTGTAATTTTTATAGATATATTTGGTGGCGAGAAGAATATCTGCATCCCGTGAGTTTAAAAACTGTGGTTCCTCTTCGTTCATCACGGAGTAACGCATCAGCATCAGAAGAAGTTCGTGCAGGAAGCATCTTGTGAATCCCGAGGAGTACTCGTCTATTTCGGCATATTCTGTCAGCATCCGGTTCAAAAGGCCGAAGCATTCCTCCTGATAGAGGACGGGAATGCTTCCCATGAAAGAGTGCAGCATATCCTGCGAAAAAAAGGGAGCTCCCTTATTGGTGAACATATCCCAGTTGAGGTGTTCCTTTTTAAAGTAGACCATCAGGATCTCACAGCCTCCGTCCGTGGAGTAAACGGCGTGGTGCAGCTCTCCGGGAATGATGAAGACAAGGTCACCCTTTTCCAGGTAATGAACCGTATCCTTTAACAAAAAGCGGCATTTTCCCGACAGCAGGAAAAACAGTTCATAATATCCGTGGCTGTGGTCGGACTGTTTGGGTGAGAAATCTCCCCTCTTTCCTTTTGTCACGGTAATCTTGCATATGTCATGTGTCCTTCTCTTTTTTTCAGCGGGCATGATTCTTCCTCCAACAGGGAACTGTTCCTGGACTCCCATACAATCAGCCGCTCCGCCATGCATGAAAGTCTGCACACCATTAGTATACACTATTTGGCATAAAAAAACAGTGTTTTTTGCATAATAAGTCATAAAAACCTTAGAAATGTATTAAAAATTAAGGTAAAATATCTCTCGGAATGAAACATTCCTCTAAAATTTCTCTCATACCATAAAATGCCCCGGTGAATTACACCGGGGCATTTGTATGGTAAAATATCTGGTTTCGGATCACAGTGCCTTATTGCAGAGGAAACTTAAAGTAGTTCTTTGCATTGTCGTAGGAAATATCCTTCACGATCTCACCCAGAATCTCATAATCCTCGGGGAATTCACCGTTCTCCACCCAGCTGCCCATCAGGTTGCAGAGAATACGTCTGAAATATTCGTGCCTGGTGTAGGACAGGAAGCTTCTGGAGTCGGTCAGCATACCTACGAAGCCGGACAGGTTTCCAAGGTTTGCCAGGGAGGTCAGCTGATCTACCATGCCGGTCTTATGGTCATTGAACCACCATGCGCTGCCCTGCTGGATCTTTGCCACGGCAGTGGAATCCTGGAAGCAGCCCAGAACCGCGCCGATGGACTGGTTATCGTTGGGATTCAGGCTGTAGAGGATGGTTCTGGGCAGCTCGCCGGTCACACAGAGCGCGTTCAGGAAGTTTGCCATCTGTGCGGAGGGAGCGTCGTTGTTGATACAGTCATACCCGGTATCGGGTCCCAGCTTCTCGAACATCAATGTATTGTTGTCTCTCTTACAGCCATAGTGAAGCTGCATTGCCCAGTCGAGTCTGTGATATTCCCTGCCCACGAAGATCATGAACGCGGTCTTGAATTTCAGCTCATCCTCCCTGGTCAGGATCATCCGGTTCCTTCTCTTTAAGAAGATCTCCTCAATCTCATCATCACTTGCGGGAACATACATTACATACTCCAGGGCGTGGTCGGAAACGTTACATCCCATGGATGCAAAGTATGCCATGCGCTTTTTCAGGGCTTCCTTCACAGAGGCAAAGGTGGTGAGCTTGGGCATTTCCGCCGCTTCCGCCAGCTTATCCAGATAATCCAGATATTCGGGCTTCTCGATGTTCATGGCCTTGTCGGGACGCCATGCGGGGAGCACCTTTACGTCAAAACTGTCATCCTCTGCGATCTTCTTGTGCCATTCCAGGGAATCAATGGGATCGTCGGTGGTGCAGATCAGGGTGACATTGCTCTGCTTGATGATGTTGCGCACGCTCATGGAAGGCTGGGCCAGCTTCTCGTTGCAGATCTTCCACACTTCATCGGCGGTGTTCTTGTTCAGGACGCCGTTGTAGCCAAAGTATCTCTGTAATTCCAGGTGACTCCAGTGATACAGGGGGTTACCGATGGCTTTGCCCAGACATTCTGCCCATTTGCAGAACTTCTCATAGTCGGAGGCATCGCCGGTGATGTACTTTTCATCCACACCGCAGGAGCGCATCAGACGCCACTTATAGTGATCCCCTCCCAGCCATACCTGGGTGATGTTTTCGAACTGACGATCCTCGGCAATCTCCCTGGGATTGATGTGGCAATGGTAATCCAGGATAGGGGTGTTCTCTGCGTACTCGTGGAACAGCTTCCTGGCAGTTTCCGTTTCCAGCATGAAATCTTTGTCCATAAATGCTTTCATTTCTTCTCCTCCATAAATAATTCATATTTTATTGTAAAATTTTAACGGGTGGTGCCCCGCTTTACAATCTCGCCTGAAAAAATTGTTTTCTTGGGCATTTCATTGTTCTCCAGCACCCCTAACAGGGTGGTGATCAGATGCTGGCAGAGCGTTTCCAGTTTATTGTCGATGCTGGTCAGTTCAGGATCACAGCAATTGACCAGCATGGAATTGTTATAGCCCAGGATGGAAAAGTCTTCCGGAACCCGAAACCCCATTTCCCTGGCATATTTCACACTGGCAAGGGCCAGGGTATCGTCCGCTGCAATGACGCCGTGAAATGTGACGCCCTTCCGGTGCAGCTGCTTCAGATGATCTGTCATGGCGGGAATATCTTCATGGGAGCCGTGGTAAAACTGCATGAGACTTCCACCGGCCAGAAGCTTTCTTTCCTCCATTGCCGCCCGGTAGCCCGCCAGTTTCCGTTTGCCGCTGTAGGAAGCGGAATTATAGAAATAGAGGATATCGCTGATCCCTGTCTCGATCATCTGCAGGGTGGCCTCGTACATGGAAGTAAAATCGTCGGAAACCACACTGTATACATTGGGCGCGTCCAGGTCGGCGTTCAACAGCATGATGGGAATCTGTGCGGCGGCATCGGCGATATACTTGTTGTCGCTTTCCTTTTCGTAGATAAAATTGGAGCCCACCAATATGATGCCGTCCACTTTTTTAGTGATCAGAAGGTTCATGGAAGACATTTTTGACTCCAGCTCGTAGCCGGTGCAGTACAGGATGCTGTCGTAATCGTTGGCGCGCAGCTCCCGCTCTATGTAGTAGATCGCCTTCGCCAGGTACAGATCGGAACTGTCGGCACACATAATGCCGATGGTCTTCATGGTATTAAGACCGAGTCCCCTGGCAAACGCGTTGGGAGTATACTCATACCGGTTAATCACATCCAGTACTTTTTTCTTGGTCTTTTCGCTGACATTGCTGCTGCCGTTCAGGACACGGGAAACCGTAGCAATGGAAACACCGGCCTTTTCGGAAATGTCATAAATTGTCATGGCGTTACCTCTTGTTTCTAACACGGCTTTCATTTAACGTTTACTTTCGGTTAGCATTTAATAATGTTAAGCATTTAATGTTTGGCAATTAAATGGAAAGAATGTTACGTCCGGATCTGAAAATGTAAGTGGTTACAAAATATCTTCTTTTAGATTATAGCTAACCTTGCTCCTTTTTTCAAGATAAACATTTGTTTTTTGCGTATTGACGAAAGCAGTTTTTGGCAGTAAAATTATTTATGAAAGTACTTACATAAATCCGCCGGCGGGCGGAGGCGTGAAGTGCGCGGGACGTGAAGGCATTGTTCATATGGCATGTCCGTAAGAGCGGGCAGAAGGGAGAAAAAATGGAACTTTTAAACAAGTCAATGACCGGTAAGAAGGAAAGACCGATTAAGGTCGTACAGTTTGGAGAGGGTAATTTTCTCCGCGCATTTGTAGATTACATGATCGATATTGCAAACGAGCAGGGAACCTTCGATGGCGATATCGTGCTGATCAAACCCATTGAATTCGGTAATCTGGACATGTTCCACAAACAGGACTGTCAGTACACCGTTTCCCTTCGCGGCAATGTGGACGGCGAGGGCAAGATACTGAACAGGGTAGTCACCAGTGTTTCGGATGCTGTCGACACCTATAACGAGTATGATAAATTTATGGGGCTGGCTGAGATCGACACCCTGCGTTTTGTGGTATCGAATACTACCGAGGCGGGTATTGTCTTCGATGATACAGATAAGTTTGAATGGAATCCCCCCAAGACGTTCCCCGGAAAGCTGACCAAGTTCTTATACCATAGATTTGAGACATTCAAGGGCGATATGGGCAAAGGGCTTGTAATGCTGCCTGTTGAACTCATTGATGACAACGGCATTATGCTGAAGAAATGCGTGATGCAGCTGATCGAACTCTGGGGCTTGTCCGATGAGTTCAAAAAGTGGGTGGAGGAGGCCTGCGTCTTTACTGCTA
Organism: uncultured Lachnospiraceae bacterium; assembly: GCA_947385725.1. GTDB lineage: Bacteria > Bacillota > Clostridia > Lachnospirales > Lachnospiraceae > Acetatifactor. The sequence continues at coordinate 13,003 of CANDMD010000067.1, forward strand.
CCCTGGTGGACCGTATTGTGACCGGATATCCCCGCGCTACCGAGAAGGAGGAGTGGGAGAAGCTGGGCTATGAGGATCATATCATGGTGACCGGCGAGCCTTTTGCCCTCTGGGTCATTGAGTCCGACAAGGACATCAGCAAGGAGTTCGACCTTCCCGGTGCAGGGCTGCCTGTGGTATTTACGGACGACCATCATCCCTATAAGCAGAGAAAGGTGCGTATCCTGAACGGCGCCCATACTTCCTTCGTGCTGGCATCCTGGCTCTGCGGCAACGATATCGTGAGACAGTCCATGGAAGATAAGGATATCCGTGATTTCATGAACAAGACGATCTTTGACGAGGTGATCCCCACCCTGACCCTTCCGGAGGACGAGTTGAAGGCTTTTGCAGGCGAGGTGGTAAACCGCTTCAATAATCCTTATGTAGACCATGCACTGCTTGCAATCTCCTTGAATTCCGTTTCCAAATGGAGGGCGAGATGCCTGCCCAGCCTGCTGGGATATGTAGACAAGTTCGGGAAGCTTCCCGCGCATATGACCTTCTCCATCGCGGCGCTGATGGCATTCTACACCGGCACTGAGATCAGGGACGGCGTCCTGATCGGACACAGGAACGGGGAAGAGTACAGTGTGAAGGATGACATGCCCGTGCTGGAGTTCTTCCGCGATAACTGTGAGAAGGCTACCAGGGATTTCGTAACCGCTTACCTCGGCAGGGAAGATTTCCACGGACAGGATCTGAATCAGGTTCCCGGTCTGACGGATGCGGTGACGGCTTATCTGGATGATATCAAGACGAATGGTATGAGGGCGGCATTATGCAAAATTTCCTGAAAATCAGTGAGAATGACAATGTAGTGGTTGCGCTGAACGTGATTCCCGCAGGGGAATCCGTTCAGGTGGATGTGCAGGGTGAGACAAAGAGCGTGACTGCCCTGGAGGAGATTCCTGCAGGCCACAAAATGGCGGTCTGCGATATCCCCGAGGGCGGCGAGGTCATCAAGTACGGCTACCGCATCGGCAATGCCAGGGAAGCGATCAAGTGCGGTAACTGGATCCATACCCACAATATAAAGACGGCTCTGGGCGATCTGCTGGAGTACACCTATGAGCCCACTCCCGTGGAGGAGAAGAAAACGGAGGACGCTGCTTTTATGGGCTTCAACCGCCCCGACGGCAAGGTGGGCGTCCGCAATGAGATCTGGGTGATCCCCACCGTCGGCTGTGTCAATAACGTGGCCACAGCTATCGCAAAGCAGGCAAACGCATTTGTCAAGGGCACTGTGGAGGAAGTGATCGCGTTCCCGCACCCTTACGGATGCTCCCAGATGGGAGATGACCAGGAGCATACCAGAAAGATCCTGGCGGATCTGATCAACCATCCCAACGCGGGCGGCGTGCTGGTGCTGGGGCTGGGCTGTGAGAACAGCAATATCGATGTGTTGAAGCCTTACATCGGCGATTATGACGAGAACAGGGTAAAGTTCCTGGTGTCCCAGGAGTCCGACGACGAGATCGCGGACGCTGTGGAGATCATCAAGGGGTTGATTGATTATGCTTCCGGTTTCCAGAGAGAGCCCGTCAGTGTCAGTAAGCTGGTAGTGGGCATGAAGTGCGGGGGCAGCGATGGTCTTTCCGGCATTACGGCGAATCCCCTGGTGGGACGCTTCTCGGATCTGCTGATCTCAAAGGGCGGCACCACGATCCTTACGGAAGTGCCTGAGATGTTCGGGGCGGAGACGATCCTGATGAACCGCTGCGCCAATGAGGAGCTTTTTAACCAGACGGTTACTCTGATCAATGATTTTAAGAATTATTTCAAGAGCCATAACCAGACCATTTACGAGAACCCCTCTCCCGGAAACAAAAAGGGAGGCATCTCCACGCTGGAGGATAAGTCCCTGGGATGTACCCAGAAGTCCGGCAGCGCGCTGGTGAAAGGTGTGCTGCAGTATGGCGAGACGGTGAAGACACCGGGGCTGAACCTGTTGAGCGCGCCGGGTAACGACCTGGTGGCGGCAACGGCCCTGGCGGCGGCGGGAGCCCATATTGTACTGTTTACCACAGGGCGGGGAACGCCTTTCGCCTCTCCCGTGCCTACCATGAAGATCGCCACCAACTCCCGCCTGGCGGGCAAGAAGTCCAACTGGATCGACTTCAACGCGGGCGTGCTGGTGGAGGACAGTAATATGGCGGCAGAGACGGAGAATCTGTTCCACTATGTGTTGGAAGTGGCTTCCGGCAAGAAGGTGTGCAGCGAGGCGGCAGGTTTCCATGACATGGCGATCTTTAAACAGGGAGTTACGCTGTAAGGCATTGCATAATATGTCTTAAAAAGTGCAAATTGTGCCAGACAGGTAGAAAAATGCAGCAATATGAAGTATAAAGATATAGTAGCTGTTCAGGACCTGCATTCCCCGGCATTTTGGTGCAGTATTTGTTTCTCTTTGAACTCTCCTGACAATTTTACTCCAAGAATGCATGGTCTTGGACAGTTGCATAATATATGACAATAGAAGGCTCCCGAAGCGGGGGATCCTATTGTTTGGCCGACAGTATGATACCTAAGCCGGAAATCTGAAATCAGGTTTCCGGCTTTTTAAAAAAGTTCCACCTGTGCGGTTGGACGCTCCAAGGAGCATCCAACACCCCGTCTGCATTGCCATAAATGGCATGCAGTCAGGTCATTGGATTGCAACCGCACAGGTGGAAAAAGTTTGATCAGGAAGAACCGGTTTGACAGTTGGGGCTGTGTAGTTGCGATTTCCGTTATGGAATTTGACAAAGCAAGTGCTTTCTGATCCCATCTGTGTTATACTATTGAGGACGGAAGACCGTTTGGAAAAGGTCAGCTGATGATTCAAGGAGGTGCTTGCATGAAGGAACAATTGAAGGCTGCATTGGAAGGGATTGCAGGGGATAACGGAGACGCTGCGGCAGCGGCAACGGAGCAGATCCGAAAGCTGCCCAGGTCTGCGGAGGGTCTGTTTGACACGGGCAGTGTGGATGCGGACTGTTTTGAGGCCGCAAGGTGGGTCTATCCGGTTTATGCCTATTATGAGACGGAATTTAACAAGAAGGAGAACTATCCCGATCTGTTAAAGCAGATGGAACAACTGAATGCCAAACGGAAGGAAGCAGGATCCATGGGGAAGACGGCTCGCTACCTGGACGCGTTGATTCATACCATTGACAATGTGACGCCTCAGCTGTATGAGTATTATATAGAATTGGCGGAACTTTTC
>CANDMD010000068.1 GCA_947385725.1 uncultured Lachnospiraceae bacterium
CAGCAATCTCCTTTCCTATTCGGCATCAGCTGATCGCCTTAAGCACATCCTTGATGATCTGCAGGCCGGATTCTGCCTCCACGCTTATTTCCTGGATGGTTCCATTCTCCCATCCGATCAATACATGGTCAGGATCCCGTACCAGGATCATTCCCTTGATATCCGATCCTGCACGGGTGGTTACCAGCAACTGGTGAAGCCGGAGCAGGATCAAATTCTTGTTTTCCCAGTCCTTTTCTGGATTGTCGCAGTAAACATGCTCCAGGCATCCGACACTGTCACCCGCCACAGGTATTGAATGGCGTTCACATACCGCCATGCCCTCCTTCTTGCGGATCCCGTTGAAATACAGACATTTCTTACACTCCATGGCATATCCTCCTACATCCCTTCATTTAATTTGTCCACCAGAGCCTGCACCTTGTCCCGGTCAGCAGTATATCCTCCCCTGGTTTCCACTTCCCCAACAGGCTGCGGCTGTGAGGTATCAAGGAGGATCCTCCGTGCCGTGTACATGTCTTTCCCACCAATGTACCGGCTGAATACCTCCCATTGTGATTTCATCCATTTGCCACCCACAGGAACCCCACATGGCCAGCCGATCGCCTTAAGCACAGCCATGACCAGCGTCCTGCCGGACATGGCTGCCACATCTACCTTCTTTACAGCCCCGTTGTTCCATTCGATTACTGCCTGGGTGTGGTCCCCAGACAGGGAGATATCCTTTATGTCCACTCCCCCTTCCCGGATAGCCTGCAGCATCCAGAACAGCCGCTTCAGGATCATTTCCTTGTTTTCCATATATCCGTCAACACGGTTGTTGCTGTATGCGTAACACAGGCACGGCTCCCCTTCAATGGGTAACTCTGTCACCTCCAACTCACAGAATCGCATCCTGCCCTTTCCCCAGGCACAGTTGAGGTATGCACAGTCCCCACATCTTGCGGTCTTGCCTTCTGATCCCATAATCTGCCTCCTTTTCAGTCTAATCCACAGTTCCCTGCCGCCTCCAGTGCGATGCCACCCACAAAAAGGCCAGACAGCAGCACAACCGCAACCAGCACCAGAAAAATCTTCACTTTCCACCTCCCCCTACTGCCTTCTCCAGCACTTCCCTGAGGCTTTCCATGGCCTGTTCGGCGTATTGGCCGCCAAAGGCGGTCCTGAATACCAGGTCATCCTGCACGTTTGCCAAAAGACAGCCCTCCAGCACGTAGTACCTTATGAATCCCTGCATGATCTGGGGTTCTGACAGGTTGCCATGTGCCAGGTCAAAAAGCCATGTCCTATGTCCCTCTGTCGCCCGGATCCCCATCCGTATGCCTCCTTCCACCCTGGCAGATAGGTTAATCGCCTATTCCTGCCACAACATCTTGTACTGGTCTTTTACATAAGTTAACGGTACAATAAAACTGCTTCACAGATTTATCTGTAACTATAATATCTCTCAGAAGAGAGAATGTCAATCATTTTTCTCTCTTCTGTGATATTTTTTATTGATTGGAGGTTTTTATGGACTATTCTTCTATAGGAAAAAGAATAAAACAACGAAGAAAGGAGTTGAATTTAACCCAAACACAAATAAAGGCTGAAACAGGCATTTCTTCAGGTAATCTGAGTGATATAGAAAATGGTGTTAAATTACCTTCTACCCCAACTCTGCTTTCTTTATCCCAAATTTTAAATTGTAGTATCGACTGGATTTTAAAGGGAAATTTTCCCAAAAGAGAGATTTTTTCTGCTAACTCTTTTCAAGAAGAGCAGTTACTAAATGCATTTCGTCTTCTTCCAGAGTTGGAAAAAGATGAACTTATTTTAATTGCAGAACTTAAGAAAGTAAAAATTACTGAAAAGGAACTGCCTGCTTTCATTTCCAATAAGTCTTAGTGAAATCAGTTCAACTTCATTTTAACTTTCTTTAAATCATGCCTTATATAGCGACAAAAGGCATTATTTTTAGTTATTTTTACAGATTGATCTGTAAATTATGAATATTGGGAAACTATTGAAGCCTGCATTAATAAAGGAAACTTTGCAGTTCCATCCTTTAACCCTATTAGTTTCCCAATATTTAATAATATGCTTGAAAAGCCACTATCTTACTGCATTTGAGATTGAGAAACCATTTGACTTTATATCCCCCCTTAGTTTCCCAATATTTCATGTTCATATTAAAATCATCTTTTTCAAATTTTCAACTATTCTTCAAAACACCGAAAATACGGGCTTTTTAGTTAAATTTAATTGAACACTATTAAAAGCTTCACAAAGCATCCCTTTTACCCCTATTTTAACAACCTTTTCTTTCCCGCACCAAGAATGTCAATTTTTACGCATCAAAAAAGCCGAGTGCCTTGACTTTTGCGGCATTTCTCAGCTTTTTTCACCTTTTCTCATTTTTTATCTTTTTGACATTCTTAATGACTTTTCACACAGGAATAACCCATCCCCACCTCCGAGAACCGTCCCGTCACAAATCCGTTTACATAGATGCCTGCAGTCGCCCCGGTGAAACGTTTTCCCTTCTTTAATCCCTCACTGCTCAGATAAGAAGTGTTTTCAAAGACCGCCGCCTGTATCCATCCGCCATCCTGCCCATAATACAGCGTGCGCTTCAGGTGTTCTGTCACAATCTTAAATTCCGCCTCTCTGCTTCCCGTCTCCAGGGTCAGAAATTCCTCCGTCACATAGCGGTCATCGACATACTGCGCCCACAGGATTCCCGTCTTCCCTCCGCGGCAGGCCAACGCCAGCTTCAGGTAGCTGTTCTCGTCATAATAACAGGTCAGTCCCGCATCCCAGTCGTCAACCGCCAGAGACGCGTCCGCTTTCCTTCCCTCGTCCGCCTGCACGCCTTCCCCTCGGGCGGCCGGCATATCCACAGTCCCGTTTTCATCCACCCGCACTTTTCCACAGATCTCAAAACAGAAATCCTCCTGCTGCCTTACCAGGACCGTACCGTAATCCAGACTGTTCAGATCCAGTCCATTTCCATGGATGAGAATGTCTTCCCCCTGCTTTTCGAAGCGACCCTCTTCCACTCCGCGGACCGTCTTCCATTCGCTCCAGATCCCCATCCCAGCGCTTTGTTTTTCCACACTGTCCGGTGTCTGCCCCTGCCTTGCACAGGCTCCCGCGCTGTCCGCGTTTCCGCAGGCAAGCTTCGGCTTCTTCTGCAACTCGGAAGGTCCCTGCAGGGCATTGACCAGAGGCCACCCGTCAGCCGTCCAGGTAATGGGATCCAGGGCGGTTTCCCTGCCCAGAACCGCATATCCTGAGGTGCTGATGCGGTTACAGAGATAGACCATATACCAGTCACCGTCCTGGGTTTCCACAGGCATACCGTGGCCGCTGCATTGGATCAGCCTCTTGTCGTCCCACTGGCGCAGGATCGGATTGTAAGGACAGGATTCGTAGACACCCATCAGTTCCCTGGAACGTGCCACAGTGATACGGTGCCCCATTCCTGTGCCGCCCTCCGCCATGAACAGGTAATAGTAACCGTCCTTGTACAGGAGGTGGGGGCCCTCGGATGCCTTTTTGTTCTGCCCGTACCAGAGCAGCTTCGGCTCTGACAGGATCTCCCTGCCGTCCTTGCTGATTTCAAAAATCCTGGCTCCGCGGTTCAGGAGCATATATCGTCTGCCGTCCAGGTCGGTAAAGATGGACGGATCAATTCCTTCTTCCTCCAGAAATACTGGTTCACAGTAAGGACCTTCCGGGTTTTCAGAGGATGTCACCATCTGCAGCCTCTGAGGCAGGCCGCCCTCATTCAGGCGATAAGTAGCTGTAATATAAAATTTGCCTTCATTATAGGAGATATCGGGAGCCCAGTATCCCCTGCCGCCCTCCAGGCCTTTCAGCCTTGCCCATTCAGGGTTGGTGATGGCATGGCCGATCACCTCCCAGTGGATCAGATCCCTGGAGTGAGAGACGGGAATGCAGGGAAAGAACATAAAGGAGGAATTGACCATATAATAATCCTCCCCCACCCGCACAATGGAAGGATCGGGATGCATTCCCCGACAGATGGGATTATGGTAAAGTTCCTCCGCCGTCGCTCCCAGCCTTTCCTCGAAATATGCCTGTATCTCCTTATTTCCCAGGGAGACCGCCAGGTCAAAGGGTGTCACGCCATGGAGATTGGCCTGTCCGATGGGGGAATCCACCCGCTCCACAAGATACTTCACCAGCTCCAGGTCACCCGACTTCACACCATGATGAAGTACCGTATTTCCCTGACGGTCGATCAGGTTCATATTGACAATGGCATATTCCGTGACGTACTTCGCCATCTCCAGGCCGCCATACGCCATCACTTCATGAAGCGCCCAGACGCCCTCCTCCGTCTCCACATCCAGTCCCCTCGGATATTCCACCAGAAACTCTTTCAAAGCCTCCAGATCCCTTGTCCGTATCATTTCAAACAAATCTTTCATTTTCATCCTCCTCTTTGCTTTGATATTTTCTCACACTTCCAAACATACACACTCGCTGCAAGGCCGGAAGAATGCCCTCTCCCCGGACGGCACAAACACTCGGTGCAAGGCCGGAAGAATGCCCGTACTTTGGGCATTCTTCTGTGTGAGAAAGGCGCTGTTTTTGCGCCGTAGAAAATCTTCGCGAAGCGGCCTCTGCCGCGGGCGAAAATTGCCAACGGCAATTAGATTTTCTTCTCACACTTCCCGTCATGCCGGCGCAGCCGGCACAAACAACCAATGAGAAGAACGCTGCCCTTGCGTTCTTCAGTGTGTAATTTAGAATTTCTTAGCTGGCGTACTTTGACAGCTTAGAAATTCTTTACACACTTTTCACGCTGCTCCTTCGGGCTCACACCCTTCACCCGCTTAAACGCCCTGCGAAAGGACTGTACGCTGTTATACCCCACTTCCTCAGCCACTTCATTCACCGTAATGGTCTTATCCTGCAGCAGTTCACAGGCTTTCTCAATGCGCAGGGTCTCCAGGAAATCGCCGAAATTGCCGCCCGACTGCTCCTTAAAAAGCGTGGAAAGATAACTCTCGGAGACACGGAACTCACTGCCTACCCTGGCAAGCCCCATATCGGACTCGCAGTAGTGAGCCCTGATGTAATCCTTGATCTCCTCCACCATCTGGCTCTTCTGTTCCTGCTTTTTCTCCACATTGTCGTTACATACCTTTCGATAGAGCTGCCGCAGTCTCTGGAAATATTCCTGTTCCGGAATTTCCGGCTGCATCAGCACTTCATTGATCCAGAACGCCTTCTCCTGAAGTTCTTCCTTGCTACATGCCCCCCCCAGTACCTCCATAAACTTCTGGTTCAGTTTGATGAACTGATTGCGGCTGAGCTTTCTGTTGACGCAGTTTTCCGTCTCCAGCAGGGCCAGGATATCCTTCGTTTCCTGCCATTGTCCTGAGCGGATGCTCTCCTCCAGCTTTTCCTCCGCAATGGACGGGAAGTAGCATTCATCCCGTTTGATCAGTTCCGCCCTGTAGGATACCACCGGGTTATCCCTGGTACAGTTTTCCAGGGCAATCCGTGCCTCCTCCACGGAACGCCAGATCAGCAGCAGATTGTTACAGGTTCCCCCGATCCCGCTTGTGATCTCAATATGGCATTCGCTCATGACCCACTCCTTGGTTCGCCGGATCAGGTCAAAAACATCTTCCTCCATATTGTCAATGGCGAAGATAGCTATTTCCGAATTATAATTCTTTTTATGGAACCAGACGTTATTGCCGCAGATTTCCCTCAGATGATTCTTCATGAGCCGGGACAGTACCCTGATCTCATTTATGGTCTGGCTGTCCACCGTAATAAAATCATTCTCTGCAAACAGCTGGATATAGGCTGTCTGGTAAAACTGGTTGTCAATATCCACTTCCGCCCTGGCGGCGCCGTACCTCAGCTGGGCTTCCGTACTGAACTCCGCTTTCAGCAATTCGTCAAAAAAGTTCTTTTTCAGGGTAACCTTGTTCTTCTCGTTCTCCTGAAGCACATCCGCATGTTTTTTCATAATCTCCGATACTGCCGTGCCCAGATTCGCATAACGTTCCGGCGCTTCCCCGTCCGGCGCAAGAGCCTGGAGCGCTTCATCCACAGGTCTGCCCTTGCGTATGGCCTGGATCATGGCCAGGGCGACTCCCACCGCTATGGCGACCAGCATCAGGAACAGCACGATATTTTTCAGGGTGGCCAGCTGTGACAGACTTTCTTTCACGGGCAGCACCAGCACATAGTAGAGATCCACCTTGTCGGATTTCGCCACGATAACGCTCATGCCGTCCTTTTCCAGATAGCTGTTCTCCAGATCCTCAAATGTCAGCTCCGGAAATTCCTCCGCGGAGTGGGATGCCCACAGCTGCTCTCCCGTCTCATCCAGGATCTCCACCATATAGGTCTCCCTGCTCTCCAGGCTGTTGATGAACTCCATTTTCCGGGCCACCACGTCCCCGTCTATCCGTAGCACAATCACACCCTGCTTTTCTCCGAACATCTGCCTGGAAAAGGGGAAAATATACTCAAATCCGTCTCCATTCCTGCGGAAATAGGTTCCCAGGGAATCCGCCTGCGCCATCTCCTCACGCCACTCGTCATAATCAATTCCCCAGTTTTTCAGGTAAATACGGAAAATCGAGGGCTTGTAATAGCTTTTCTCATACAGCACCAGATCCGTGTTCTTCAGGTAAATATACGCCTTGTCCGAGTCCAGCAGGTCAATATCCTTATAATTCAGGTACAGGGTGAAATTTTCCAAAGCCTCCATCATGGGCAGGATATAATTATTGTCCCCCCTGCTCTTGGACGCCATCTCCATGATCGTATTGTCACTGGCGATCTGCAAGGCCACGCTTTCCACATCCACCAATTCATTTTCGATGATATCCGCACTTCTCTGAAGCATATTGATATGAGTCACCTTCAGATTATCCTCCACAATCCTGAATGCGATCTGAAAGCCTATCGTAGCGATCATGAGCGGTACAATCAGCACCATGATATATGATAATAAAAATGTAGATATGGAATTCCTAATCAGCTTTTTCATGTGACCCTCTCATCTTCTATTGTGCGGTTCTTTCACAAATCACTGGACCAGTCAATCAGAATGCTTTTCTGTCAGATATTCTCATGTCCTACAGCAGATCCCTACCGTGTAATATCAGGGTTTCGCCCGCCTTTAACGCAATCTCCCTGCGCTGTCCCCCATACACTATGATCGAGCGGTAATCAGAATCCGCCCTGATCCCGGCGGTTACAAGCCTGCCCTTGTCCCAGGTCATGGAAAGTTCCGCATTGCCCACAAGCCTGAGCCCCCTGACAGATCCCGCAGCCCACTTTGCAGGCAGCGCAGGCAGGAGGATGACCCTGCTCTCATTGCTCTGGGCCAGCATACGGTTCATGGCCGCACAGATACCGAAATTCCCGTCTATCTGGAAGGGAGGATGCCTGTCGAAAAGATTCGGGTAGGTAGATAACTCCAGCATTTTCCCGATACTCTCATAAGCTTTCTCCCCGTCCCAGAGGCTGGCGTAATGGTTGGTGATCCACGCCCTGCTCCAGCCCGTGTGTCCGCCCCCGTTTGCCAGCCTTCTTTCCAGCGTCTTTTTTGCCGCTTCCGCCAGCTCCGGCGTGCCGTCCACGGTAATCTGTTCCCCGGGATATAAGCCGTACAGATGTGAGATATGGCGGTGTCCCGGATCCACCTCCTCATAATCCTCCATCCATTCCATGATTGTGCCCGTCCTGGGACTGATCCTTGTGGGCATCAATCTGTTCCTGCATTGGCCGATCTGCCTCATCAGCCCGGGGATGTCCTCCACGCCGTCTATGTCACAATATCGGGCTGTCTCTTCTCCCAGGATATTCCATGCGCTTATGCATCCGTCAAATAAATCCCTGAGGATCTGATTGTCCATGGTGGCTCCCACACAACAGGCTCCTGCCTCTCCGTCAGGCAGCCGGTAACTGTTCTCCGGGGAGACAGAAGGGTTTGTCACCAGATAATCCCCTGCTTCCGTCAGGAAATCCACAAAGAACAGCGCCGCCTCCGTCATGATCGGAAAGGCTCTCCTCAGAAATTCCCGATCCTGTGTATACTGGTAATGTGTCCAGAGATGGGTGCTGAGCCATGCGCCGCCCAATGTCCAGTATGTGCCGGGATACCAGATGTCCTGAGGCGCCGTATCCCCGTGGATGTCCGTGTTGTGATGTGCCACGAAACCTCTGCATCCGTACATCTCCCTGGCTGTCCGCCTGCCGTTCTTTTGCACCTTTTCCAACAGTTCAAACAGCGGCAGATGACACCGGGACAGATTACAGCTTTCCACATGCCAGTAATTCATCTCCGTATTGATGTTGATGGTATACTTGCTGTCCCAGGGCGGGAAAAATTCCTTATTCCAAAGCCCCTGCAATGTGGACGGCAGACCGCCCTCCCTGCTGCACGCGATGGTCAGGTACCTGCCGTAGTCGGACAGCGTCTTCATCAGTCCCACATCCGCATTCCCCTGCTGCACCTGTCTCAGCCTGAGATCCGTGGGCAGATTGTCATGTTCCTCCTCTCCCCCGATCTCGAAGGCAAAGCGGTCATACAATGCGCTGTGATCCCTGATGTGCTCCTCCAGCAGCGCGGAGTAAGGAATCTCTTTTATTTTGTCAAAGCGCCCTATGATTCTTTCCGTCAGGAAAGCCTGCAGCGCCTCCTGATATCTCCTTTCACCCTGTTCCGACCCGTACAGCCTTTCCCCATTTTCTGACGCGTTTATATTGTCAGTCTCTGTATCCTTCCTTAAATAGCGTTGTACATAGGCATCTCTCTCTTCGGTTCTGTAATGATATGTGGTATCCGCGGTAAACAAAAGCGTGACTTCACTGGCTCCCTCCACCTGGAGACACTCCCCCACCGTCTTTACGCTTCCGCCGGTAACCCTGGCGCGGAGCGCCATGGCAAACTCATAGCCCCCCCTGCCCAGGTTTCCATGCAGCATGATGGTGTCATCGCCCAGCTTCTTCACGCCGTCAAAACATTTTCCCCTGCGCAGCCTGGCAAGGAAGTCCACCGTTCCCTCCCCCTCTGCGGTAAACCGCATCAGGATACAGTCCGCGGGATGGGAGGCAAAATATTCCCTTCGATAGAAATTGCCGCCGCTGCGGAAGCTGCATTCCGCCACCGCCGTATCCAGGGAAAGGCTGCGCTCATATCCCGCCAAACCGTCACAGAGTTCCATTGTCCCCACCTTGCCGCTCTTTCGCTCCCTGGCATTTGGAATATCATCAAAATAGAACTGTACTTCCCCCAGCGTCTGGTAAGGATGCATACTGTCCGGACAGCCCGAAAGGGCTGTTTCCATCAGCTTTTCCGCTTTCCTGACCTGACCTTCCTTCAAGAGTTTTCTGATCAGAGGAAGATTTTCCCCTGCATCCGGGTTCAACCGGTCGGCCGTACCCCCGTACCACATGCTCTCCTCGTTGACCTGGAGCAATTCCCTGTCTGTCCCCCCGTATATCATTGCTCCCAGTCTGCCGTTCCCGATGGGAAGCGCCTCCTCCCACTCCGCCGCAGGCTGGCGATACCATAATCTGTCCATGCAAAGATTCTGCCTTTCTCCTTTGATATTACCGTTCAAGTGTTATAGTTCCATTGTATCATACCAACCCCAAATAAGCGACTGGAAACAAGAAAAACTTCCACATAGGAAATTCCCTGTGGCCAAAAGACCACAGGAAACACCTACATTTTATTGTTTAGCTTAAAGCTCAGGAGGCTTATTTACCGTTCAGTTCGTCCAGAACCTTCTGTACATTCAGTTCTTCTGCCACTTCCTTGTATGCCTCAACACCCTGTTCAACAGTCATCTCGCCCATAACAACCTTAGCGAGGATGTCTGCTTTCTCCAGTTCCAGATCAGAAGTAATCTTGTTCAGGGTCTCGGATACAGGAGTGATAGGTGTCTGAACTGCAACTGCATCGGTGATTGCAAGGGAATTCACAACTGCGTCAGCCTGTGCAACCTTCTTGTCGGTCAGCTCCATAGGAGTGAGGGACAACCAAGGGGTAATCCATACACTGGTGGTAACTGCGTTAGGGTCAGCCAGGTTGGGCAGAGGCTTTACGCTGTCGCCGTCCTGCTCCCAGTGAACGCCTTCAACACCACTCTGGAACAACAGCTGGCCTTCGCCGCCATCATGCATATACTCGAAGAAGTATTTGAAGATCTGCTCTGCCTTCTCATCGCTTACCTCAGCGGAGATGCACAGACCACTCAGGGTTGCAAAGGAATAGGTAGCTCCATCGATGGGCTCGATTGCCAGTGCGATAGCGCCCTCATTGTTTGTCTCCAGTCTCTCCTGGAGAGTGCCGCCCCACTTACCGGACCAATAGTTAAATACGCCAACCTTACCTTCATACCATGCGTCACGGCAGGTAGAGGTGGTATTGGTGATGATTTCCATATCCAACAGGCCTTCCCTGTAAGCGTCCTGCAGTCTCTGCATTGCTGCAGCCATATTTTCCTGTGCAAAGCCGTCCTTCCACTCGCCGTTCTCTCTGTAGAAGCCGAACTGTGCTCCCTGATAGAACTCAGGCAGGTTCTGAGGGCTCTTTACGCCAGGTGCGGTCAGACCGATCTCACACTCGGGAATCTCAGCCTTGAAGCGGCGGATCATCTCAAGGAACTCATCATAGGTCTTGGGAACTTCCATGTTCAGCTGCTCCAGCCAGTCCCCACGCACATAAGTACATGCTGCGGAGGGAACTTCCTTAGGCACCGCATAAACCTTGCCGTCGATGGCGATTGCATCCCAGATTTCAGGGTCAACCTTATCCCAAAGACCGGATGCCTTAATATAAGGAGTCAGATCCTTGATTGCCCCCTGTGATGCATACAGTGCAAGGTTAGCGCCGTTTAAGTCAAATACTTCCGGAACCTCATGGGAAGCAAATGCCAGTTTCAGCTTGTCATAATACTCGTTGTTAGGAATGAACTGATGATCCAGGTGAATCCCTGTAAACTTCTCAAACTCAGCAAACCACTGCTCCGCACCGTTCTCCTCATTCAGACCGTCATGGGTCCACCAGGAAATGGTATCGGGCTTCGCAATCTCTGCGGGTGCCTCGCTGCTTGCTGCTTCAGAGCTTGCAGGAGCGCTTGAAGCAGTACTGCTTGCTGCCTCGGAACTTGCAGGAGTGCTGCTGCTGTTTGCTGCAGCGTCATCGCCGCCACAACCTGCAGCTGTCATCGCCATGGCAGATGCCAGAGCAACTGCTACCAGTTTCTTAGTTACATCTCTTTTCATATTAATCCTCCTTTAATTTATATCTTAACCCTTGACAGCGCCCACTGTTACACCTTTGGTAAAGTACTTCTGTACAAAGGGATAGATAACAAGAAACGGAAATACTACTACTACTACTACTGCACTCTTCAACATATCATCCGAAGCAGAGATCGCCGTTCCGGCCAGAGCGTCCTGAAGGATCAACTCTCTCACCTTCACCTGGAAGTTCATCTTGGTGTTGTCCTGCATATACAGGATGAAAGGCATATATTCGTTCCATGTTCCCACGGCGATAAACAATCCTACGGATGCCAGCGCCGGTTTGGAAAGAGGAAGCACAATCTTCCAAAAAGTCCTCAGGGGAGTACAGCCGTCCAGTTCCGCTGCCTCATATAGGGTGCTGGGTATACTCTCGAAAAAGCTTCGCATCAATACAATGTTATAGGTACTCACACCAGCCGGCAGGATAATGACCCACAGGTTATTCATCAGTCCCAGTCTCTGGATATTCAGATAAGCGGGAATCATACCGCCGCTGAACAGCATGGTGAACATAATATAAGTGATCATCAGCTTTCTTCCGGGTATCTCCTTCTGCAGGATCACGTATGCCGCAAGGGTGGTCATCAGCAAACCTACTGCAGTCGCCCCGATCGTGGTGTAAACAGATACCAGCAAGGGCAGATACAACGACTTCTTGGACAAGATGGTCTTGTATGCATAAAAGCTGATCTGCTTCGGCCACAGCCTGATACCTACCGAGGTGGGATCCAGCGAATCCACAATTACCTTCCATAAAGGGATGACCATGATCACCATCAGGAGACACAGGAATATCGTATTACAAATAATAAAAGCGGCTCTTCCACGTTTGCCCTTCTTAAAGGACAATTTTTCTGTCATCATCCTAAGATTCCCTCCCCTTTAATCTTTTTATTCAAGTGGTTCGCTATGGTAATCAGCAAAACGGAAATCACTGATTTAAACAGGCCGGAAGCCGTAGACACGCCATAGTCTGCACTGACAATACCCATTCGGTATACGTATGTCCCGATAACATCGGAAGACTTAATAACGCTGTCGTTCTGCAATACGAATACGGAATCGAACAAGTTCAATACCTTTGCAAGATTCAGGATAAATACAGTCAGGATTGTCACACTGATAGCCGGGATGGATACATGTCTTACTCTCTGCCAATGGGTAGCGCCGTCAATGGCTGCTGCCTCGTACATCTCCTGATCCACGCCTGCCAGCGCCGCTATGTAAATAATGGTTCCCCATCCTGTTTCTTTCCAGATGTTCAGCAGCTGGAACACTACCCTCCACCAGCTGTCGCTGGCCAGGAAGTAAATCGGTTCCCCCCCGAAAGCGGTTATGATCGCATTCACCATACCGGACTGAGGTGATAGGAACAAGGTAAAGATAGATGCCACAACAACCCATGAAATAAAGTGGGGGATGTAGACAATGGTCTGTGTCACCTTCCGGAAGCCCACGCTTTTGATCTCATCGATCAGCAGTGCCAGGCCTACGCTGAACACCATACCCAATACCAGTTTGACAAGGCTGAGTTCGATTGTGTTTCTGAATGCCCTCCAGAATCTCGCACTGTCAAACAGATAGCTGAAATTCTCCCAGCCGACCCATTCGGGCTCCTTAAACGGCGTATAGTCGTAAAACGCATACTTGATACCATAGATAGGAAAATAATGGAATATCAGCAGCGAGAGAAATACCGGCAGGAACATGAGGTAAAACCATCTATAATGGTAGATGTCTATCATTTTCTGCCTGAAATTTTTCTTAGGTGGTACATATTTAGTTGATTTTGCTTTATTTGACTTCATGTGCACCCTGACCTCCTTCTGGCAATTACAATAGCATCTCACAGGCCGGTACATCAAGGTACAATTCTTCCATCAAAAGTTTTGGTTCATAACGATTCTGACAGGGAACCTTTTTTAAAAAAGGGGGTACATTTTTTTAAAGCCGCGTATTTTCAAGGATTTTTAAGATTTTTAAGAAAGATTTAAGAAACCGCATAACAAAATAAGAGGGCTGACCCTCTTATTTTATCCTCTCGCCCACATAGATACTGACCCGGTTCTGAATAATATCGGCTACCGCGGCGGCATCCTTGTCTTTTTCAAAATAGGCTCTTACCTCCTCCATGATAATATCCATCATGCCGGAATCATTACAGTAGCTGCGGCGGGTGTCTTCAATGATACTGCGGTATATTTCCGCGTCTTCCTCCGTGATGCAGGACAGATCCGTGGTCTCTTCGCCCTCCACGACGACCTGATACTTGGTCTTTTCCCTCTTTATACCATCCACCGTCTCATACTCTATGGTCATTGCCTCCTGTATCCTTTCCTCGGATACGGAACGCAGGAGAGGTATGCCGTCCACCTTCCGCTGCGCTTCCTCCGTGAGAAAGCTTTTGACCACCTCCCACGCCGCCTCCCGGTTACTGCTGTTACGGCATATGGAAAAGCTTACTCCGCCGGGCGCCGCCACGCCGCTGCCCAGGTCCTTTTCCCCGTCTGCCACCGGATAGCCCGGCCACCGCACATCCGCATCGCCCAAATTTATCCTGCCGTTGGCCACATTCCAGGGAGACTGCAACGTGGAAGGCTCCCAGAGAGCCTTTCCGCTGCGCAGGGTCTCATAATAAGAGAAATCCGGCTCAAACATTATCTGGGTAGGAAAGGTCTCGGACAGCTCCAGCAATTGCACAAACGCCGGACTGTCAAAAGTACATTCCCCACTGCCCCAGTCCACATAATTCCCGAGGCAGCCCTGGCACACAAACCGAAAGGCAACCTCCCTGGAATGATTCATGGTAAGCCATTCCACATGGGGACTGTTTTCAAAGGCGTCGATCATCTCCCCAACTTCCCAGCTCTCCGTGACACCTCTGTCCACCCCTATTCCTTCCGCCTTCCCATACACGGTCTGCACGGAAAAGGAGGCGGGAAGCATATACAGTCCCCCGTTTATCTCGAACGCCTGTAGGATATTCTCATAATATTCTTCCCTGTGGAAATCCTGGTCTTCCCCCATGATATCATAGAGATTTTCCATCAGCTTCTCCGAAGCCAGGGCAGGCGTATAGGAGTAGGAATCCCAGATCACCAGGTCAGGCCCCTTGCCGGACAAAATATCCAGCGTAAGCTGCGTCCCCCACTCCCCGTCATCCATGACGCTTCCCGTCTCTTCATATTCCTTTATTTCGACAAAACAGGACGTATTACTCTCATTATAAGCGCTGATCTGATCCAAGGCAGCCCCGCTTGGTCTTAAGACCGCAATCGTCACCACCTGGCGGCCGTTTCTTTCCTCTCCGTTTGCATTGCCCGCCGTCCCACAGCCTGTCATGGTCAGACAGATAAAATAGACTGCCAGAAGACAACTCAGCACTTTGTATCCTGCCCTTTTCATAGGTTTTCCCTGCATACCGTTTCCCATGTTTCCCATTCCTTCTGTCATTCTACGGTTATTCCGTTTTAAGCCACTCTCCATTGTTTTCCTTGCTTTCCGGCTGTTTTTCACTGTTTTTCACTGTTTCCCGGCTATTTCCACTGTTATTCCATCTCTTAACTTTCCACAGGGATATAGCGGAACACATCATTTCCGTTTTCACGGCTCATGACACACATTCTGCCGTCCCACAGGAAGCCTATGGCAAGGATATCCTGCCCACTTGCCATAATATCTGAGAATTCCAGTTCCTGCTTCAATTCTGTCCCGTCATAGCTCCAGACGCCGTTTCCCTTGTTTGCCAGAAGGAGTTCCGTATTCACACCTCCCTGTAATATGGAGAAGGAGGAAGCCAGCGTTTCCGCCAGATCAGCACATTTTTCAACGCTTCCGCTGCCTACATCGATCCTGCCCAGGAAATTGTTCCCCTCCACATTGAACATCCCGTAAAGCGCTCCCGACCGCCCTATGCCGATCCCAGTGATTTCCCCGCCGAAATTGAGAGTTGACACTGTCTGGTTCGCCGTATCAATCACCCGGATACCGCCTGTCTGGGCAAAATAGTATATCCCCTCCTGATCCACCGTCATCCAGTCGCAAAACCGGCTTTCCCCTATGTATTCCGTTATGTCAAGGGATTGCTCCAGCTCTCCAGCCCTGTTTACAACCCAGATCTCTGTTTTCTTATCTGTCTCAACCGTATTGCCGTTCCTCTGCGAAAGCAGCAGATGCCATCTGCCCTGACTGTCCGTACAGCCCCTGTATACAAACATTCCTTTCGGAATTTCCAGCGAAAACTGCTGTATTGTATCCTCCTCCATTCCGATCCTGCCTGCGAAATAAGGACCTTCCTCCGGAACAGTTCCCTCAAATCCCGTGCAGTAGATACCGTCGCCGCCGATGGTTCTGTAAGAGCTCACATAATCCAGCCCCTGATAGGTCACTGTTGCTTCACTGGCATTAAGCGCCATCTTCGGAACCTCCGTGTCTGCGGTTCCGGACTGGCTCCCTGTGGTACCCGGATTCCCTGCCCCATCTGCGGTTCCTGTGCCATTCCCGCCGTCCACCCGGCTCAGAGCCTGGGATTCCTGCCACGCCTCTGTTCCGATAGTACTGATATCCACGCCTCCCGACAGGGACACCGCCATATCCTCCAGCCTGACGCCACCCTCCGCTTCCTGCCCGCTGCATCCCCCAAAGAAAAGCATTACTATCACGATTGCAAAAAGTAACAGCTGTATTTTTTTAATTCCTGCCAATGTCGATTCCGTCATATGTAGTACCCCCGTTTCCTGTTTTCATGCGTAATCCCCGCAAAACGCGCAGTTGCCGCCCGATATGTCCACCACACAATATACAGTTCCGCACAACATGCCGTTCCGCACAACATGCCGTTCCGCACAACATGCCGTTCCGCACAACATGCCGT
>CANDMD010000069.1 GCA_947385725.1 uncultured Lachnospiraceae bacterium
TGGTATCAGCCATAGTATTTCCTCCTTAAACGGTATACTTAATTATAACATTAGTCAGCTAAAAATATAGCTAATATTGGCAAATTTTATTGCTCGTGAGTATAACAGGGTTCGAGAGGTATAATTTCAAATATTAGCTATGAATATGTGGAAAAATATGATAAGATGCATTATAAAAATGAACGATGTAAGGGGTGATGCGCTTGCCGGCTAATATCCTGAATCCGTGAAGTTCATTTGCAAGGCTAAACTGAAAAAGCCGATATTTGCGCAGGATTCCAGCTTTTTGAAAGACAAATTTTTATCACCCAATGGGTGAAGAAATTTTCAAGCTTTAGAATCTCTGAAATCTTTATAAAATGGGGATTTGAAGGTATTTATATCGGTTTGAACTTCACGGATTCAGGATGAAATTAATGATTGCAAAAACTTTTATAGAAATTTCCAAGACGAAAAGTGTAGATAAGATTACCGTCAAAGATTTGGTGGAGGCCTGCCATATTTCCCGCCAGACTTTTTATTACCATTTCCAGGATATTCTAGAGGTCATTGAGTGGTCCGTGCAGCAGGTTTTTGAAGAGATTTTGGAACATAGAACATGCCTTGATACTTCGGAGGATACCCTGCGTACATTTATCGAAACATCTTCCGAAATGGATTTGATTCTGCAAAAGCTTTTGCACTCTCAAAGACGTGAACAGGTTGAAAAGATAATCGTGAATGCGGTAAGAGCCTATCTCCAGGAAATGCTTGCCCGTCAGGAATCGAAGCCGGATCTGCCCCTTGCGGATGCGAAAGTCATGCTGGATTTTTGTACATATGGGATCGTAGGGCTGCTGTTGGAAAACTGTGGGAAGAAATCCCTGGATAAAGAAAAGCTGACCAGGCAGATGCAGAGACTCATTTCGGAGAGGATGGAAACGCTGAACAATCAATGAGCCGGGCATTGGTTATGCCCGGCCCGCTGTTGGTCACGCTTGTGCGGCATGATCCAGTTTTTCGTTGTTCCGAATGCTTATTAGGGCTTTTTTCATAGACAGGATTACTTGTTCGTCCTGCTCGGAATCCAAATGATAGGCGATATGTGTAAAAGCGACATCTCTCGAAGTAGTGCCCAGGGTTTCTGCGGCAGCAGCCCTACATTCAGGGATTTCATCAGTCAGTCAGGCTAAAAGCCTGTTGAAATTCGATTCGATATCTGCTGTTTTACTCTTTTTTCCTCTTTTGGTTTCCGTATTTCCCAATGCTTTAATGGCGGCCACCCGTGCATTTATTTCATCCTGTGAAAGCGCTTTTCTTCCCGCTCCTGTCGATTCATCCTTTTTCAGCCCGAAGGCAAGAGCCATAACGGCGAAGGCCAGCATTGCGATACTCAGGATAAGCTGCAGGATCCATGTGGAGCCAAGCCTGAATACTGTTTTCAATATTTCAGTTTTGTATGGACAGATTCCCGGATGTGTAAAGTTTTTTGACACATCCGGGAATCTGTCCATACATCTGCAAAAAACTGACAGTGGTAATGCTATGCCTGTATCTGTTATAACAAAATCAGCTTTTACAAAATCAATCTTATCAAAGAGGAGGGATACCACATGAGTCAGGAGGGAATCTTCGCAATCAGACTCGGTGAACTGGAGTGCCAGTACGAGCGGATCCTGAACTGCCTTCATCTGTATCAGTCGGAAGACCACGCAATAATAAGGAAGGAACTGGAGCAGGTCTTTGGAGAATACTGCGATGCGGAGCGGCGGCTGCAAAAAGGCGTAAACACCAGCCGTTCCCCGGCGGTTGCCGATTTGTCCGGGGCACAGCTTGATTATGACCGGCGCGTCCAGCGGATTCTCCAGGAGGAACTGCCCGGCTTGGCATGGGGAAATCCAATGCCAAGGTGTATGTAAAATCTTCCGACGGTATCAAGTTTTCCGATGTGGCGGGGGAGGATGAGGCAAAAGAGAATCTGGCAGAGATTGTGGATTATCTCCACAGCCCGGATAAATATAAGGAGATAGGCGCGTCCATGCCAAAGGGTATTCTGCTGGTAGGCTCTCCCGGTACCGGAAAGACAATGCTGGCCAAAGCTGTGGCAGGTGAAGCAAACGTCCCGTTCTTCTCTATGTCCGGTTCGGAATTTGTGGAGATGTTTGTGGGCATGGGAGCCTCTAAAGTGCGGGATCTGTTCCGGCAGGCGAAAGAGAAAGCCCCCTGCATTGTATTTATCGATGAGATCGATGCCATCGGACAGAAGAGGAACTCCGGTAAGATGGGCGGCAATGACGAGAGGGAGCAGACCCTGAACCAGCTCCTGACGGAGATGGATGGCTTTGAGGGCAACACCGGCGTAATCATCCTGGCGGCGACCAACCGGCCGGAGTCCCTTGACCCTGCGCTGACACGTCCGGGAAGGTTTGACCGCCGGGTTCCGGTGGAACTGCCTGACCTGAAAGGCCGGGAGACTATCCTGAAAGTCCATACGAAAAAAATAAAGGTATCGGAAGATGCCGATTTTCAGCAGATAGCGCGCATGGCATCCGGCGCATCCGGCGCAGAACATGCCAACGTTGTGAATGAGGCGGCGCTGAGGGCGGTGCGGGACGGACGCAAATACGCGACCCAGGCCGACCTGGAGGAGAGTATAGAGGTAGTCATTGCCGGATACCAGAAGAAAAATGCCATCCTTACCGACAAGGAGAAATGGACGGTAGCCTACCATGAGATCGGCCATGCACTGGTGGCGGCAAAGCAGACCCATTCGGCCCCGGTGCAGAAGATTACAATCATTCCGAGAACCTCCGGCGCCCTGGGATATACCATGCAGGTAGAAGACGGCAACCATTACCTTATGACCAAGGAGGAAATTGAAAATAAGATTGCCACTTATACCGGCGGGCGCGCCGCGGAAGAAGTTATTTTTGGTACGATTTCCACAGGGGCATCCAATGACATCGAACAGGCAACCAAGCTGGCACGGGCCATGATCACCCGTTACGGCATGAGTGAGGATTTTGACATGGTAGCATTGGAAACCGTGGACAATCAGTATCTGGGAGGCGATGTAGCCATGGCATGTTCTGCGGAGACCCAGGCCAGGGTGGCCCGCCAGGTGGTGGAACTGGTGAAAAAGCAGCATGAAAAAGCAACGGAGATCCTTATGGAAAATCGGGGAAAGCTGGAGGAACTGGCGAAATTCCTTTATGAAAAGGAAACGATTACCGGCGAGGAATTTATGGAAATATTGGAAAAACAGGGTATGGGTTGTTACATCGAAAATGGATAGAAGCAGACATGTCATGCCGGATGGAACAGAAGAACTGTGTCCTGCGGGTAGTGCTTGTTCCGTTCCGGCATTTGCTATAAATCCTATGCAGGATGAAGGAAAGGATATCAGGTCTGCCTGTCCGGCTTTATCATGAGATAATGGTCTGGTTTTTTAGAAAAACTTTATACTTTCCTTCTTGATTTTTGTCCCAAACGTGTTATATTGTTTATAGAACAAAGGAACAATAAAATGATTGAGGAGGAGGCAAAGCATATGAACATTCAGAAATTTACACAAAAATCCGTGCAGGCAGTGCAGGGCTGCGAGAAGCTTGCCTACGAATACGGCAACCAGGAGATCGAGCAGGAGCACTTGCTGTACAGTCTCCTGACCATAGAGGACAGCCTGATCCTGAAGCTGGTGGAGAAGATGGAGATCCAGAAGGAGCATTTCGTGGAACGCGTCCTTCAGGCAGTGGAAAAGCGGGTGAAGGTCCAGGGCGGCCAGGTATATATCGGTCAGGATCTGAACAAGGTATTGATCAATGCGGAGGACGAGGCGAAGCAGCTGGGGGACGAGTATGTGTCCGTGGAGCATCTTTTTCTTGCCATGCTGAAAAATCCCAACCGGGAGATCAGCGCCATCTGGAAGGAGTATGGCATTACCAGGGAGCGTTTCCTTCAGGCATTGTCCACCGTGAGGGGCAACCAGCGGGTAACATCCGACAATCCGGAGGCAACCTACGATACCCTGGAGAAATACGGGCAGGACCTGGTGGAGAAAGCCAGGAATCAGAAGCTGGATCCCGTCATCGGCAGAGACGGTGAGATCCGGAACGTGATCCGCATCCTTTCCCGTAAGACGAAAAACAATCCTGTCCTCATCGGGGAACCCGGCGTGGGCAAGACGGCTGTGGTGGAAGGGCTTGCACAGAGGATTGTCAGGGGCGATGTGCCCCAGGGATTGCAGGACAAGAAGATATTTGCCCTGGATATGGGCGCCCTGGTGGCAGGGGCCAAGTACAGGGGCGAGTTTGAGGAACGCCTGAAGGCGGTGCTGGAGGATGTGAAGAACAGCGACGGCCAGATCATCCTCTTTATCGACGAGCTGCATACCATTGTGGGAGCGGGCAAGACTGACGGCGCGCTGGACGCGGGGAATATGTTAAAGCCCATGCTGGCAAGGGGTGAACTGCACTGTATCGGGGCCACCACCCTGGATGAGTACAGGCAGTATATTGAGAAGGATCCCGCCCTGGAGAGGCGTTTTCAGCCGGTGATGGTGGAGGAGCCTACGGTGGAGGACACGATTTCCATCCTCAGGGGACTGAAGGAGCGGTATGAGGTCTACCATGGCGTGAAGATCATGGACAACGCCCTGGTCAGCGCTGCGGTGCTTTCCAACCGCTATATCTCCGACCGGTTCCTGCCGGACAAGGCCATCGACCTGGTGGATGAGGCATGTGCCCTGATCAAGACGGAGCTGGACAGCATGCCTACGGAACTGGACGAGTTACAGCGCAGGATCATGCAGATGGAGATCGAGGAGGCGGCGCTGAAAAAGGAGGATGACCGCCTCAGTGTGGAGAGGCTCGCCGCCCTACAGAAAGAACTGGCGGAGCACAAGGACGAATTCGCGGCGAGGAAAGCCCAGTGGGATAATGAGAAAGCCTCCGTGGATAAACTCTCTAAATTGAGAGAGGAGATTGACAGCGTAAACAGCGAGATCCAGATCGCCCAGAGGGAAGGAAACCTGGAGAAGGCGGCGGAACTCAGCTATGGCAGGCTGCCCGCGCTGAAGAAGCAGTTGGAGCAGGAAGAGGAGCGGATCGGGGATTCTGATCTGTCCCTGGTGCATGAGAAGGTGTCCGACGAGGAGATTGCCAGGATTATTTCCCGCTGGACGGGGATCCCTGTGGCGAAGCTGACGGAGAGTGAGCGGAACAAGACACTGCACCTGGACGAGGAACTGCATAAGCGGGTGATCGGCCAGGAAGAAGGTGTCACCAAGGTGACCGAGGCCATCATCCGCTCCAAGGCGGGTATCAAGGATCCCACCAAGCCCATCGGTTCCTTCCTGTTCCTGGGGCCTACCGGCGTGGGAAAGACGGAACTGGCTAAATCCCTGGCGGCGGCGTTGTTCGACGACGAGAACAACATGGTTCGCATCGACATGAGCGAATACATGGAGAAATACTCCGTGTCCAGGCTCATCGGAGCGCCTCCCGGATATGTGGGATACGAGGAGGGAGGACAGTTGACCGAGGCGGTCAGGAGAAAGCATTACTGCGTTGTCCTCTTTGACGAGATCGAGAAAGCCCACCCGGATGTGTTCAATGTTCTTTTACAGGTGCTGGATGACGGACGTATCACGGATTCCCAGGGCAGGACGGTGGACTTTAAGAATACCATCCTGATCATGACCTCCAATATCGGGGCAGGCTATCTCCTGGAAGGCATCCAGGAGGACGGTTCCATCAGTGAGGAGGCGGAAGGTCTGGTCATGAATGACCTGCGAAGCCATTTCAGACCGGAATTTCTGAACCGTCTGGATGAGACCATTCTGTTCAAGCCCCTGACAAAGGATAATATCGGCGGTATCGTGGATCTGATCATCGCCGACCTGAACAGGCGGCTTTCCGACAAGGAGCTTCGGTTGGAACTGACAGAGGAGGCAGAGCGCCATATCATAGACAACGCATACGATCCCGTATACGGTGCCCGCCCTTTGAAGCGGTACATCCAGAAATATGTGGAAACCCTGACGGCGAAGCTGATCCTGGCAGACCGCGTCCAGTCCGGGGATACCGTGCTGATCGATGTGGAGAACGGGGAACTGGCCGCAAAGGTGAAATGATAAAACAGCAATCGAGGTTTTACGGGTCTCCGGAAAGATTCCGGAGGCCTTTCCTATTGTAAAATTGTATTTTTTCAGATACAATGATTGAGTGCACTGGCACAGATACTAGTACATCGTTGCGTGAATCCTGAAGTAATAAGCGCTTGATGTTTGCGTCAGTGCAGGGCGGCGGAGGGAGGCGATGCGGTGGCATCGTTGACCGACAACAACGCAGCAATGGCGTGAACAGCGAGTGCTGATTACTCAGGAATTAATGCAATGATATACTATTTGGCTGGAGGTATGGATATGATCCCAAAGGATCCTGTAATGCTTTTAAGCTTTGTGAATATGAAACTCAGGGATTTCTATGGAAGCCTGGAGACGCTCTGCACGGAACTGGAGATAGACTGTGGGGAACTGACAGAGAAGCTGGCGTCCATAGATTATCATTACGATGGGGAGAAGAATCAGTTTGTGTGAGATTTGGAAGAAAGGGCTGCGGTGCCAGGTCTGTACCGGCTGCGGGCTGTGCCCCGGTGTGACTCCGGAAAACAGCGCTTCGGGCGGGCTCCATGTGCTGGCGGAGGACGCCCTTCTGGGTGACAAGATTCCTTTTGCCCGAAATGGGAAGAGACTTGCGGCGGCCGATATCGGAACCACTACCGTTGCCATGCTTTTGTATGATGTGGACGGCAGTGTGGCGGATCGCTTTGTGGAGATAAATCCACAGGTCGTGTACGGCGCGGACGTATTGTCCCGGATCAAGGCCGCGGAGGATCCTTCCGCGGCCGCCCGGATGCGGGAGTCCATTCGGGATGTGCTGGAAAAGGGGCTAAAGAGATTCCGTAAGAGGCTGGCCTCGGAGGAAATACTATATCTGACAGTTGCGGCGAATACTACCATGACTTATCTGCTCATGGGCTGGGATCCCGCCGAACTGGGGAGAGCGCCCTTTGCGGCGTCCAGGCTTTCCGGCGCGGAGACAGAGCTGGAGGGTGTGGGCTGTTTTGTACTGCCCGGATTTTCCACCTTTGTGGGAGGGGATATCCTGGCAGGCTGTCTGGCCTGCGAAATGGCCGAAAGGGAGGAGCTTACCCTCTTCATCGACCTGGGAACCAACGGGGAACTGCTGCTGGGAAACCGGCACAGACGGATTGCCTGTGCCACGGCTGCAGGTCCGGCTTTTGAGGGCGGTGCAAACAGAGGGATTTGGGGGGCGGACATGATCCGGTTCCTGGCGATCCTGCGCAGGAATGGCATTCTGGACGAAACGGGGCTGCTGGAGGAAACATATTTTGACAGAGGAATCCGCATTGGAAATGTCCGTATCACCAGGGAGGCCGTGCGCAGTGTCCAGCTTGCCAAGGCGGCCATTGCCGCCGGAATAGAAATCCTGCTGGGAAAGTACGGCGTTTCCGGGGGAGAGGTTGACAGGGTAGTGCTGGCCGGGGGCTTTGGCTATTATCTGAATCCGGAGGATGCGGCCCGGATCGGGCTTCTGCCCCGGGACTTTACAAACAGGACGGCGGCGGGAGGCAATACGGCGCTTTCCGGGGCGCTGCGGGCAGGCAGGGAACTGCTTTCCACCGGCTGGGAGAGCGTGAGGGGGAAACTGGAGGGATATAAGAAGGACACAGAGATCGTAAACCTTGCCATGGAGGCCGGGTTTGAGGAAAAGTATGTACGGTGCATGGCGCTGACAGAAAGGAAACTGGACAGAGGAAATTGATACAGAGGGAACTGATCTAGAGAGAATCCGATGAAAGGGTGAACAAAAGAAACTTAAAATAAATGTAAAATTTTGGATAATTCCACTAATTAAAAGTATTAATTTTGACAGTATCTATTTCAAATTTCAGAAAAGTGGTGTATAATTTATTCAAATGAACCAAGAGATAATGACCTGGAGGAAAAAGATATGGGCGAAAAAGCAGTGAAGGTTAAAAAAGAAAAGGCACCAAAGACTCCGAAGGCACCCAAGGCTCCAAAAGAACCCCGGCAGTCTGCATCGGCCGGAGGCGGACAGAAAAAAGGAGTCATGATTTTCAGCCTTCGCAATAAGATCATAGTATGCTTTCTCGTGCCGATCCTGTTCATGATCGCGGTGGGGATTTCCGCTTACCAGAAGGCGGCGGAGGGTATGAGCGAGAAGTTTACGACGTCTACCATCCAGACCATCAACATGGCGACGGAATATGTGGACATGAGCTGTTCCTTTATTGAATCGGAAGCAATGACCTATGCGTTTGATAAAGATTTGAGCAAGTATTTTATCGGCCTGTACAATGATGATCCCATGTCGAAAATGAAGGTGACGGAAAATACCAAGACCTCTATTCTTGCCTCCCAGACAGC
Source organism: uncultured Lachnospiraceae bacterium (assembly GCA_947385725.1). Taxonomy (GTDB): domain Bacteria; phylum Bacillota; class Clostridia; order Lachnospirales; family Lachnospiraceae; genus Acetatifactor. The sequence goes on from CANDMD010000069.1 coordinate 8,453, forward strand.
AAATGCCTTTATCAGTCACATACATATCATCACGAAGGACGGCATTAACCTGTTCAGTACGGCCAGCGCTACCAACGCAAACGGTTTCAGCGAAGCATATATTGCCGCTGCGCCTGTTGATGGGAAAAGAATCCAGAACTGGGTTGACAGCCATGATCTTCTGGATGAACAGCTGAATCTGAAGAAACAGGATTATATTCTGGCCTACGAGGTGGAAGCCCAGTCCGGCAGCGCGTGTATCGTTATTGATATTAAGGCAAGGACGATCAAGGAGTTTATCGAGTCTCTGGATCTGGGAACCGGGAGTATTGTGGGGTTTGTGACTGAGAACGGCCGTGAGATCATATATGAAAATCTGGCGGAGGGCGAGGAAAGCATTTTGGGGGAAGGCGAGGCGGTCTTCTTTGGGCAGGAGTTTTTCCCCACGCTGGATCTGAGCAGCAAGGAGAATCAATATGGTTCCCGGGAGATAACTTTTAAGGGACGGCAGTATCTGTTCATCTACAGCGGCAGTGTCAGCACAAGGGCAACGATCTGCACGCTGGTTCCCATGGATACGATTACCGGACAGGCTGAGGAGATCCGGTCACTGACCTTTGCACTGGTGGTAGTGGCGAGCATTGTGGTATTGATTGTGGGCCTTCTGATCGTGGCCGGTATCCAGAAGAATATGAGACGGATATCCAAGGGCTTTGGCGTTGTTGCCCAGGGAGACCTGACGGTGCGCGTAAACGCGAAGGGACATGATGAATTCCAGAATCTGGCCGGTTCTGCCAATAATATGATCAGGAATACCAAGAACCTGGTAAACAAGGTTACCGGCGCCACGGATCAGCTGGAGGTATCGGCAAAGGATGTGGAGCAGGTATCTGGTGTTATTAATGATTATTCCGAAAGTATCACAAAGGCGATGAATGAGATTAGTGAGACCATGACGCAGCAGACCGCCCATGTGGAGGAGTGTGTAGCCAAGACCAATATCCTGGCGGAGGAACTCCAGGAGGTCAGCAATACTGTTGAGAGAGTGAACAGGCTGGTGGATGAGACGGAAGAGATGATCGGGCAGGGCGTCAAGATCATCAGGCTGTTGGGCGACAGGGCGCAGCAGACCACGGATATCACCGCTACCGTCGGGAAAAACATTGAGTCCCTGCGTCAGGAGACGGAGATCATCAACAGCTTTGTGAGCACCATCACCGAGATTTCAGAGCAGACAAACCTGTTGTCGCTGAATGCTTCCATTGAGGCTGCCAGGGCCGGAGACGCGGGAAGAGGATTCGCGGTGGTGGCGGAGGAGATCCGCAAGCTGGCCGACGATTCCGCGAAAGCTGCCGGAGAGATCAGCAACAATGTAGGTCATATTACCGCCCGCACGGATCAGAGTGTGGAGAGTGCCCACGAGGCAGGCGCCATGGTGGCATCCCAGGCGGAAGCGGTGGAGCAGGTAGTGACGGTATTCAACAATATGCAGCAGCGTATGAAGCAGCTGGTGGAGGGACTGGACGCCATCGTGGAATGCACGGAGCGCGCGGACGAAGAGAAATCCCATACCGTGTCAGCCATCAGCCAGATTTCCACAAGCATAGAGGAGACTACGGGCAGCGTCATGACCGTCAGGGATTCCGTAGAGAGCCTGATGGAAAATGTGGAGGGACTGACAGAAACAGCAGATTCCCTCGGTAAGAACATGCAGGAGTTGAAAACGGAGATTTCCGTATTTAAAATCTAATGAAGCAGATTATAATGAAATACCTGAAACCCTACTTCCCGCGAATGGGGGTGGGGTTTCTCGTTAAATTCACCGGAACTATCATGGATCTGTGTATTCCATACATTTTAGCGCATATTATTGACACGGTCATTCTGTCCCGGGACAGGAGACTGATATTTGGCTGGGGAGCGCTGATGATCGTCTGCTCCCTGCTTGCCGTGTCCTTTAATATCATTGCCAACCGGATGGCGTCCAGGGTATCCGCAGATGCCACCGAGCAGATACGGCATGATCTCTTTTCCAGGATCATGCATCTTTCCAATGCACAGACGGATTTCTATACAAAACCTTCCCTGATTTCCAGAATGACATCGGACACCTATAACCTTCATCAGATGCTGGGACGGATCCAGCGTCTGGGGGTGCGTGCGCCGATCCTGCTGATCGGGGGCATCTGTGTCACCTTTACGCTGGATCATGCCATGGCGTGCGTGCTGCTGGCGGTGCTGCCGCTGCTGGGTTTTATCACGGTATATGTATCCAGAAGGAGTATCCCCATGTTCAGCGGACTGCAAGAGGCAAATGACCGCTTTGTCAGGATGGTGAGGGAGGATATCGCGGGTATCCGCGTGATCAAGGCATTGTCCAAGACGGACTATGAGACAGGGAAGTTCCAGACGGTCAACAGGGAAGTGGTGGAGCGGGAGCGTAAGAACGGCATGGTCATGGCGATCATCAATCCGTCCATGAATATCCTGCTGAACCTTGGTCTGGTGGGTGTCATCCTGGTGGGGGCGTACCGTGTCAACGGCGGCACTTCGGAGGTAGGAAAGATATTGGCCTTTACCACTTATTTTACCATTATCCTGAATGCCATGATGTCTATTTCAAAGATGTTTACCGTCCTGTCCAAGGCCATTGCGTCGGGAAACCGTATCTGGTATGTGCTGGAGGCGGAGGACGACATGGGGATACTGGCGAAATACGGGGAAGCACAGGAGGATCCGGAGTCGCAGGATGGTTCGGAGGCACAGGATCCGGAGTCGCAGGATGGTTTGGAAACGCAGGATGACCCGGCGGAGCAGGAGATCTGTTTCGACCATGTGACCTTTTCCTATCTGAAAAAGGGAGAGGCAAATATAAAGGATCTGTCCTTTCGGATTAAGAAGGGGGAGACACTGGGAATCATCGGCGAGATCGGTTCCGGGAAGTCAACCATTATCAATCTGATGATGCGAATGTATGATGTGGATGAGGGGCGGATCCTGATCGCGGGAAAGGATGTCCGCAGTTATGAGCCCTCTGTGCTGAAGAAGAAATTTGGCGTGGTGTTTCAAAACGACACGATCTTTGAGGATACGATTGCGGAGAATGTAACGCTGGGCAGGGAGATCGGAAGCGGACAGCTCCAGGAGGCGCTGCTGTACGCCAGGGCCAGTGAATTTGTGGCAGACAGGGAGGAGAAGGAGAGCGAGGCCCTGAATATCAAGGGGGCGAACCTGAGCGGCGGTCAGAAACAGCGTGTGCTGATCGCCAGGGCGCTGGCGGCAAGGCCGGAGATCCTGATACTGGACGATTCCTCCAGTGCGCTGGATTATCGGACCGATGCGGAGATGCGCAAGGGGATCCGGGAACATTTCCAGGATACCACTCTGGTCATTATAGCGCAGCGCGTCAGTTCCATCCGGAATGCGGATCATATCCTGGTGCTGGAGGACGGCGTACCAATCGGGTATGGCACCCATGAGGAACTGATGGAGAATTGCGAGGTCTACAGCGAGATCAGCAGGTCACAGATGGGAGCGTGATATCGCAGAGTTAGGGAAACGCTGATGAAAGCGTTTCCCGCAAGCCGACTTAGGGACTGATCGGATGGCCGGTGAAAGTGGTTTTCGGAACAGAAAAAAGGGCAAGAGGGATAAAGCATGGGCACTGAGAAAAAACGATATTCCAAACGGACGATCCTGCGGCTGGGACAATATATGTGGCAGTATAAATGGCTTCTGGCGCTGGCCATGGTCTGTACCCTTGGGAGCAACCTGTTTTCCCTGATCGGCCCGAAGCTGACAGGACTCAGTATCGGGGCCATCGAAGGCGGCAGGGGAGCGGTGGACTTTCAGAAGGTTTTTTACTATGCGGGATGGATGGCTCTGTTTTATGTGGTGTCGGCGCTGATGTCCTACGGCCTGCAGGTGCTGATGCTCACCATCAGCCGCAAGGTGGTCTACCGGATGCGCCAGGATGTGTTTGAAAAGCTGATGACGCTGCCTGTGGGGTACTTTGACGTGCACCAGACAGGCGATATTATCAGCCGGATTTCCTATGACATCGACACGGTGAATGCCTCGCTGTCCAACGACCTGGTACAGCTGCTGACCACGGTCATTACGGTAGTGGGCGCTTTGCTGATGATGGTCTCTATTTCCCCGAAGCTGGTGCTGGTGTTCGCCTTCACGGTTCCGCTTTCCATCCTGATCACAAAAAATATTACCGGTAAGACAAGACCCCTGTTCCGGAAACGTTCCGCCAAGCTGGGGGAACTGAATGGCTTTGTGGAGGAAATGATCTCCGGCCAGAAGACTTTGAAGGCCTATAACCGGGAGGAATATACACAGGGTAAATTCGACCGGAAGAATGAGGAGGCTGTGGAAGCCTACTACAGGGCGGAATATTACGGAAGCGTGGTGGGACCCTGCGTCAATTTTATCAACAACCTTTCCCTGTCCCTGATCAGCGTGTTTGGTGCGCTGCTGTATCTGGCCGGGAGTATGCGCATCGGGGATATTTCTTCTTTTGTGCTGTACTCCCGAAAATTCTCGGGGCCTATCAACGAGGCGGCAAATATTTTCAGCGAATTGCAGTCGGCCCTTGCCGCGGCAGAGCGGGTGTTCCGTCTGATCGAGGAGCCGCCGGAGCCTGCGGATGCAGAGAATGCCATAGTGCTGGATCAGGTGCGGGGGGAGGTGGAACTGAGCCATGTGCAGTTCGGTTATCTGCCCGGCAAGACCATCATACATGACCTCAGTTTCCGCGCGGAGCCCGGTAAACTGATTGCCATCGTAGGTCCCACGGGAGCCGGAAAGACGACGCTGATTAATCTGCTGATGCGTTTTTACGATCCGGACAGCGGCTGTATCACGGTGGACGGCAGAAGAAATGATGGGATGACCAGGAGCAGCCTGCGGAAAGCGTATGCCATGGTGCTCCAGGACACCTGGCTGTTCTATGGCAGCATTTATGAAAACCTGGCCTATGGAAAGGAGGACGCCACAAGGGAAGATGTGGAGGCGGCGGCAAAAGCGGCGCACATCCATTCTTTTATCAAGCGTCTTCCGGAAGGCTATGACACCATACTGACGGACGAGGGAACCAATATCTCCAAAGGGCAGAAGCAGCTGCTGACCATAGCCAGGGCAATGCTCCTGGATGCCAAAATGCTGATTCTGGATGAAGCCACCTCCAATGTGGACACGCGGACAGAGCGCCGAATCCAGAAGGCCATGCTGAAACTGATGGAGGGGAAGACCTGCTTTGTCATTGCACATAGGCTGTCCACCATTGAGAATGCAGACCTGATCCTGGTAGTCAATGGCGGTGAGGTGGTGGAGCAGGGCACCCATAAGGAACTGATGGAGCTGCAGGGCGTGTACAGGAAGCTGTATAACGCGCAGTTTGAGTGAGAAATGAGTGCGCATATGACAGCAATCGGAAGGTAGACAGAGAGACAGGTGATGAAGGTGCGGATGGTCAGGAAGACATGCATGGTGTATGCTTTGACGGGATGGCTTATTCTGTGTGCCGGATGCGGGACGACGGGAAACGCGGATATGGCGCGGGACGACCACCATGAGACTGCCGGCCGTGAAATGGCAGCGCAGGAGGAAAACGGGAACAGCACGCTGCCCCGGAGTGGAAGTACCGGGGGAAACGGGAACAGTACGCAGCCCCAGGGCGGAAGTACCGGAGGAAACGGGAACAGCATGCGGCCCCAGGGCGGAAGCGCCGGAGGAAACGGGAACAGCACGCTGCCCCGGAGTGGAAGTACCGAGGGAAACGGGAACAGTACAGCATCCCGGACAGGAAACACAGCGTCTGGGAGTCGGGATGTCAACAGTGCGCAGACCGGAACAGCGGCTGTGGAGAATGTGGGATGGGCAGATCTGCAGCCGGAGGAGAGGTTTTCTTTTGAGAAGAAGAGCGATCAGGGCGAAGATTATCTGGTGATCATTGGTTTTGCGGAAGAGAACAGGGAACTGTTTGAAAGGTATGCGGTGGAAAGGGAGGAACAGGGTTATAGAAGTATACTTCTGCAGATTCCGGAGAAAATGGGCGGTATGCCTGTCAGGGAAATCGGTAAAGAGGCATTTGCAGACATGGGGGCAGGAGATATGGAGTTCCAGCTTCCGGGTACGGTGACGGTGATCGGCGACGGGGCCTTCCGGAATACGGCCATCTACAGCCTGGATCTGCCCCCTGATCTGGCAATCATCGGAGAGGAAGCCTTTCGGAACACGGGAATCCGCAGTCTGGATCTGCCTCCCTGCCTGGAGGTGATCGGGGCAAAAGCTTTTGAAAACTGCGGTCTGGAACGCATACAGCTTCCCGGTTCCACTGTGACCGTAGGGGACAGGGCCTTTGCAGGAAATAAGAATTTATGGACGGCGCTTGTATCGAATGTGGAAACCGCACTTGGGAAGGATGTGTTTGCGGACTCGAAGCAAGGCGGACGTTTCCTGTTGTGCCATGGGGAAAATCCGGAGGGCAGGAATAACCTTGTTTCAGCGTATGCGGAAGAGTATGGCTATGAGCATATGGAAATTATATTATCCAGGGAACCCATTGTACATTATTATGAAGAAATTCCGGTCTTACAGCCCAGGGTGGGTAATTTCTTTTATGGGGAAGACGGGGACGAAGAAACGGAGCAGTGGTGTTCCTGGGAATACGATGAGAATGCACCGAATTTCGGCTATGACGACTGGCAGTGGCCGGGCTGCTCCAGCTGGTGCGGCGCAATGTATTTTGAGCAGGAGGCGGAAGCTGCTTCGGAACTTGCCTCGAACAGTGATAGATATTCCGCCGAAAATGTACTGGAGCAAAGCCGTATGGCAGCCTGGGCGGAAGGCGTGGAAGGTTATGGGATCGGAGAGAGCATCACTTACCGCCAGACCTATGCCGGTCTGTTGAATAATAAGTGGGAAGCAATGGGACCGGAATACAGGGAACCGGTCATAGACGGTTTCATACGGTATACGGAAATCTGCATTGTGAACGGATATGCCAAAGACATGAAAACATGGGAGGAGAACGGACGGATCAAGACGCTGCTCATGTACGTGGAGGATAAGCCGTACGCCCGTCTGGAACTGGAGGATACGATTCTTCCTCAGTACTTTGCACTGCCGGAGGACGATATCAAGGTGCTGAACGGTGGGACGCTGGAGGCGCGTTTTGAGATTGCGGAAGTATATCCGGGCAGCGTTTATGAGGACACCTGCCTGACAGGGCTGATTATGGAATTCTCCGGCCGGTTTGCCCATTGACAGGCAGCATACGGTTTGCCCATTGACAGGCGGCATGCGGGAAAATCCTGGCATGTCGGGTTGAATGGATCCTGTCAGGCGGCCTGTCTGTATATGGAACTGCCTACAGGGAAAAACAGCCTGGAAACTGAATATGTCCGGGGATGATTTCATATAATTCTATGAAGATTGCATGGAAATCGGGAGTCATCTATGAAAAAGTATGTGACGGCAATCCTGGTGTTAAATTTGATGGCAGGATTGCTGTTTTTAGGTTTGCGGGAGAGCAGGGGACAGATTCCGGTCGAGGAAGCCGCACAGGCAGCTGCCGACAGCGTCAGGGGGAGGGAACAGGAGGAGGACAGAGGGAGACAAGAGGAGGATGTGCGCAAAATAGCCATAACCTTTGATGACGGTCCCCATCCCCAAGATCGGAAGAGCACACGTCTGAACTCCAGTCACAGTTCAGGATC
>CANDMD010000070.1 GCA_947385725.1 uncultured Lachnospiraceae bacterium
GATCCTGAACTGTGACTGGAGTTCAGACGTGTGCTCTTCCGATCTGCAGGCGCTTTCCCTGGTGGGCAGGGATGTCTATGAAAAGCTGGTGAAGGGCTATACGGAGAAGCAGTGGGGAAGGAGCTGCAAGGAGCTGCCTGCGTTTATCATAAAACGCCTTCCGGTTCGCTTTACGTATGACAATAATTATTTTACCGACAGGTATCAGGGAATCCCTATAGGCGGTTATACGCAGATCATTGAGAAACTCCTCGCAGACATGCCTGTCAGGCCGGGGATCTCCTACAGGGACTTCCTGAAGCAGAACGAGGAAAGCGATCGGCCGGATACCTTTGACAGGGTTCTCTATACCGGCATGATCGATGAATATTTTGATTACTGTCTGGGTGAATTGCAGTACCGTTCCCTCCGCTTTGAAGAGGAATTTATGGGGGCGTGCGATAACTATCAGGGGAACGCGGTGGTCAACTACACCGACAGGGAGATCCCGTACACCCGTATCATTGAACATAAGCATTTTGAATTTGGCGTCGGAAAGGGGACTGTGATCACCAGGGAATATCCTTCGGCCTGGGAAAAGGGTCAGGAGCCCTATTATCCCGTCAATGATGAGAGAAATATGGCGTTGTATGAGCGATACCGTGAACTGGCGGCGGCTGAAAAGAATGTAATTTTCGGCGGCAGGCTGGGGCAGTACAGATATTATGATATGGACAAGGTGATCGCCGAGGCATTAAAGCTTGTAGAAAACGAGCAGCAACATTACAGATAACAAATCAGCAGGCACCAAGTCGGCAAACACCAAGTCAGCAGGCGCCAAGTCGGCAGGCGCCAAGTCAGCAGGCGTCAAATTAACAAGTAACAAAATTAACGGACAACAGCATTAAAAAGAAGCTTCCCCTGACTGATTCAGGAGAAGCTTCTTGGTTTTAGAGAAAATTGTTTCTTGACCCAAGCGTTTCCCGGAGGCGTTTTTCAGCAGTAGCTGTTGAACATCATGCCTGTATACGCACTGGTGGAATAAGGACAGACATAGTTGCGGCTTGCAATGGGATTCTTGTATGCCACCATGGTCTTATCCACGTAATCCATGGGATTCAGGGATACCTGATCACTCTTGCGCAGCAGCGTGGTGGAAAAGCCTTTCAGGTAAGCAAAGGTTTCGTTGATGTTGTCAGACTGCAGCGCAGATTGCTTCAGCTGGTCCCTGTTTACGTTCAGCGTGCCGTCTTCCGAGATATTCATTCCCATGGATTCCATGGAAGGGCGGTATACGGCAGCAATCCCTTTAAATTCCTGAACCAGTTTCCCGCTCTGGGACTGGGAATCCAGATACGTGGAGACAGCCTTGATGAAATCATTATAACCGCTGACCAGGTGTGTCACGTTGTCTGTGAGGGATTCCACATCTGTCTTTAATCCGATCTGAACGGCCTTGTCTTCGGGGCTGATGCCGGTCAGCTGAACATCAAACAGCTTGCCAATGGTAAAATGATTGGAAGAGGAAGTGCGCTCTTCACCGTTTAATAAAAACTGCGCATTGGAAGCGTCCCTGCTGACATAATCCAGTCCGAAGTAATCGACGGTGCCGGAAGCTTTGCTGGTATGGGAATCGCCAACGGTAAAGATCTGCGACCGTCCCGGTCCCAGACCGGTGGACTCGGAGGTAAGCTTTAAGGAAGTACGGCCTTCGGACTCCGCAAGGGAAGCCCTTAAACCTATATCGGAATTATTGATCAGCCGCACCAACCGCTCCTGAACCTCACGGTTGGTTTCTGATTCGCCGATGGTAAACTGGAACTCATAGTTCATATCATTTACGCCTACGTCAAAAGAATAGGTGTCTGGCGGCAGGGCAACTCTCTCGTCGGGAAGAAAATAACCGAGGTTTTCCTGAGAGGATGCGAGGGATTTTACCTCCAGCTGCAACTCGGGAATTTCTTCTTTGGCTTTCTGCGGGCCGATATAAGTGGCTTTCACAATATCTTCATCGGAAGAATAAGCGCTCTTTTTACTCAGCAGGCCGTTGCCTTCTTCCAGTCCGCCCAGCTGTGCAATGGTATTGTGCAGTTCGCGTGCATTCTCTTTCAGGTCTACCGCGTAATGCTGGGTCTGCCTGCTGGTAGTCGGAAGGTACCAGGGAGCGTCCTTGTTCATTTTTACAATGGAATTATATACGTCGCGAAGTTCGCTCTTTTTATGCGTGTCATATTTTGTCAGTGCTTTTGGGGTATACGTGGAGAGATAATTATTGTATACTGTACTAAGTGTCATGCTCATTGCACGCCGCCTCCTTCCTTTCCCAAGAGGAAACATAATAATACTGATACAATAATATCGGCAATTTTGGGGCAATACTTTATACCTGCTTTATAGTTAATCCGAAAAAACTGTTGACGGGATGGAAGGGTTGTGTTATAGTAAGCAGGCGAGATAAGATTCAGGTCTTTTTTTTATGCTCAAAACAGAGAAATAAAATCTTTTTTACAAAACATATGGAGGTAGCGAAATGCGTACAAAAATCACTTTGGCCTGCACAGAATGCAAGCAGCGTAACTACAATACTACCAAGGATAAGAAAACTCATCCTGACAGAATGGAAATCAAGAAATACTGCAGATTCTGCAGGAAACATACAACACACAAGGAAACCAAATGATCATTCGTTTTTCATCTGGATTTGGAGGTTGAAATGGGAGATTCCGCAGAAAAGCAGTCGCGTCCGAACTTTTTCCAGGGCGTTAAAACTGAATTTAAGAAAGTAGTATGGCCGGATAGAAAATCCACATTAAAGCAGTCTGTGGCTGTAGTTGCAATCTCAGTAGTTGTGGGAGTGATCATTGCCATAATTGATTATATCGCGAAATATGGCGTGAACATCTTAACATCAATTTAGAGCGAGGGTGATTGTATGGCAGAGGCAAAATGGTATGTGGTCCATACCTATTCGGGATATGAAAACAAGGTCAAAGCCAATATTGAGAAGACCATTGAAAACAACAAGCACCTTGCGGAACAGATCCTTGAGGTGAGGGTTCCGCTGCAGGATGTGGTGGAAATGAAAAATGGCGTCAGGAAAACAGTCCAGAAGAAAATGTTCCCCGGATATGTCCTTCTCAATATGGAGATGAATGATGATACATGGTATGTGGTTCGTAATACCCGCGGCGTGACCGGCTTCGTGGGACCGGGAAGCAAGCCTGTTCCCCTGACTGAGGCAGAGATGAAGCCTCTGGGCATCAAGACGGAAAATGTTTCCATCGACTTTGTGGAGGGAGACAGCATTGCCGTCGTGGCAGGTGTGTGGAAGGATACGGTGGGTGTGGTGCAGAAGCTGGATTACGGCAAGCAGACAGCTACCATCAACGTGGAACTGTTCGGCAGGGAGACCCCTGTGGAGATCAGTTTCGCGGAGGTCAGAAAGCTTTAATAACAGTTATGGTATTCCTGCCGGAGAGTGATCAATGGCATGATATACATTGGGCATAAGAAAGCGGAAAGAAATAACAGGGAGAATGACAGGTTATTTCTGGAAGATTCCTGAGGCCCAGGCAAGAAAGTGGGAGCAGGAAGAACATGGTTTCCTGCGCCGGACTGCCGTTGCTGACAGGTCTGTATCAGCGGACCGCGACGGCTTACCACATTATAGGAGGTGCCAAAATGGCAAAGAAAGTAGTAGGATACATTAAGTTACAGATTCCTGCCGGTAAAGCGACACCGGCTCCCCCTGTTGGTCCCGCATTAGGCCAGCATGGCGTGAACATCGTTGAATTTACAAAGCAGTTCAACGCAAAGACAGCGGACAAGGGTGATGTCATCATCCCTGTAGTCATTACTGTATATGCAGACAGATCTTTCAGTTTCATTACGAAGACCCCCCCTGCAGCAGTGCTGTTAAAGAAGGCATGCAACATTAAGACTGCATCCGCAGTTCCCAACAAGACTAAGGTTGCTACCATCTCCAAGGCCAAGGTCCAGGAGATCGCCGAGATGAAAATGCCGGATCTGAACGCGGCAAGCTTAGAGGCTGCCATGAGCATGATCGCAGGTACCGCACGCAGCATGGGTATTGTAGTAGAAGACTAATTACTCAAAATAATTATTCAATTGGGAGACAACAGAAGTTGTCGCTGGAACCTAGGAGGTAAGATAATGAAGCATGGTAAGAAATACACCGAGGCAGCGAAGCTTGTAGACCGTACAGCGTTCTATGAGCCGGAAGAAGCAATCGCTTTGGTTAAGAAAGCTGCTACAGCAAAGTTCGATGAGACCATCGAAGTACACATCAGGACCGGTTGTGACGGACGTCACGCGGAACAGCAGATCCGTGGCGCGGTAGTGCTGCCCAACGGAACAGGTAAGAAGGTAAGAGTCCTGGTAATTGCAAAGGGAGATAAGATTGCCGAGGCAGAGGCAGCAGGAGCTGATCACGTTGGCGGCGAAGAACTGATCCCCAGGATCCAGAATGACGGATGGCTTGATTTTGACGTGGTAGTGGCAACCCCTGATATGATGGGTATTGTAGGTCGTCTCGGTAAGATCCTGGGACCTAAAGGACTGATGCCTAACCCTAAGGCAGGTACGGTTACCATGGATGTAACCAAGGCTGTCAACGACATCAAAGCAGGTAAGATCGAGTACAGACTGGACAAGACAAACATCGTCCATGTTCCCGTAGGCAAGGTTTCCTTCACGGATGAGGCTTTGCAGGAGAACTTCAACGCGCTGATGGATGCCATTGTGAAGGCGAAGCCCAGCGCCCTGAAGGGACAGTATCTGCGGAGCATCACGCTGACCAGTACCATGGGCCCCGGCGTGAAAGTGAATGTGGCAAGATTCTAGGATCTGTCACGGGTCCTGTGGAACAGCCGGATAAAATGGTTTTGAGTAACAGCTGAACAAAATAGCTCTGAGGAACAGCTGAACAAAATGGTTGACAAATACAGAAGCTTATAGTATTCTGTATGAAGTCATAAGACTACGCCGAAGACAGTAGGTCCCCGAAGAGTCGTAAAGACGGGGGTAAGCATAGCGCCTACCGAGGAAAGAGTTTAAAGTAAGACTTTATGCCTTCCTGTCTTCAGGAAGGCTTTTCTTATATTAAAAACTCCTTTCGGCAGGGGAAACCCACTACATTCTATAAAGGAGGTAAAGAAATGGCAAAGGTTGAATTAAAGGCACCTATTGTAGAAGAGATTGCTTCCGCTATTAAGGATGCCCAGTCTGTAGTCCTGGTGGATTACCGTGGACTTACCGTTGAGCAGGACACACAGCTTCGTAAGAATCTGCGTGAGGCAGGCGTTACCTACAAGGTGTACAAGAACACTTTCATGACCCGTGCGTTCAAGGATACCGAATGCGAAGATCTGACCCAGTATCTGGAAGGACCCAATGCGATCGCGATCTCTGCTGAGGATGCGACTGCTCCCGCAAGAGTCCTTGCGGAGTTTGCCAAGACTGCTGACAAGCTTGAGATCAAGGCAGGTATCGTGGAAGGCACCGTATATGATGCGAAGGGCATAGCCGCTATCGCAAGCATTCCTTCCAGGGAAGTGCTTATTTCCAGACTGCTTGGCAGCATGCAGAGTCCTGTTACCAACTTCGCCCGTGTCATGAACCAGCTGGCAGAAAAAGGCGGGGCATCCGCGGCGGCTGAGTAACGGAAACAGATGATATCCATAACAACAAGTTATCACAAATTAAAAGAAAATGGAGGAAAATGAAATGGCTAAGTTAACAGCTCAGGAATTGATCGATGCGATCAAAGAGATGACCGTATTAGAGTTAAATGATCTTGTAAAGGCTTGCGAGGAAGAGTTCGGTGTATCCGCAGCAGCAGGCGTTGTGGTTGCAGCAGCAGGCGCAGGCGCAGCAGCGGCTGAGGAAGAGAAGGATGAGTTCGATGTTGAGCTGACCGAGGTTGGCGCAGAGAAGGTTAAGGTGATCAAGGTTGTCCGTGAGGTAACCGGCCTGGGCCTGAAGGAAGCTAAGGATATGGTAGACGGCGCTCCGAAGGTTGTAAAGGAAGCTGCTTCCAAGGCTGATGCTGAGGAGATCAAGAAGAAACTTGAGGAAGTCGGCGCTAAGGTTACATTGAAGTAATTCTGTGAAGTAATCCGATCAGGGAAACGATGGCACAGTCAGTGCTTCCCTGGCAGGTGGTTACGAATGAGGGGCGGTTCCACATATGTGGGAACCGCTTTTCGGCATACTTTTTTCTTATTTTTTCCAAAAATCTGCTTGACCCTTTTCCTCGTTTGTGATAATATGGATAGTGCACTATTGTGCGGAACTATGTCTGCGTTTATTGCAACATGGCATAAATCAGAAAGAACGGGGTGAAATGTCAATGGAAAAGAACAGAATACGTCCCATGGCCGGCAATAAGGTTATGCGTATGAGTTATGCACGACAGAAAGAGGTTCTGGAGATGCCCAATCTGATCGAAGTCCAGAAGGACTCCTATCAGTGGTTTTTGGACGAAGGTCTGAAGGAAGTCTTCGACGATATCTCTCCTATTGCTGATTACAGCGGTTCTCTGAGTCTGGAGTTTGTGGATTTTGAACTGTGCAGAGACGATGTAAAATATTCTATTGAGGAATGTAAGGAGAGGGATGCCACCTACGCGGCCCCCCTGACTGTCAAGGTTCGTCTGTACAATAAGGAAAAAGAAGAGATCAGCGAGCATAAGATCTTTATGGGCGATCTTCCGCTGATGACGGAAACCGGCACCTTTGTGATCAATGGCGCGGAACGTGTCATTGTCAGTCAGCTGGTCCGTTCCCCCGGCATTTATTATGGTATCGGACATGACAAGATCGGTAAGAGGCTGTTCTCCTGTACTGTCATCCCGAACCGCGGCGCGTGGCTGGAGTATGAGACAGATTCCAACGACGTTTTCTATGTCCGTGTGGACAGGACACGAAAGGTTCCTGTCACGGTTCTGATCCGTGCCCTGGGTGTCGGCACAAATGATGAGATCCGTGAATTGTTTGGCGATGAACCCAAGATAGAAGCAAGCTTTGGCAAGGACACTGCTGAAAATTATCAGGAGGGTCTGCTAGAGTTATACAAGAAAATCCGCCCCGGTGAACCTTTGAGCGTTGAAAGCGCGGAAAGCCTTATTAACGCTATGTTTTTTGACCCCAGAAGATATGATTTGGCCAAGGTTGGTAGATATAAATTCAACAAGAAGCTGGCGTTCCGGAACAGGATCAGGCATCAGATCCTGGCTGCAGACGTGGTGGATCCGTCTACCGGTGAAGTGCTGGCTTCCGCCGGTGATAAAGTGACAGCGGAAATGGCTGACACCATTCAGAACGCTGCCGTTCCTTTCGTATATGTGCAGACAGAGGAAAAAAATGTCAAGGTTTTGTCCAACATGATGGTGGATCTGACCAGTTTTGTAGACTGTAATCCCAGGGATTTCGGCATTCACGAGCGCGTGTACTATCCCGTGCTGGCGCAGATCCTGGAGGAGTTCAGCGCAGACCCCGAAAAGCTGGCGGACGCCATTAAGAAGAATGTACATGAACTTGTCCCGAAGCATATCACAAAGGAAGATATCATAGCTTCCATTAACTATAACATGCACCTTGAGTACGGTCTGGGCAATGATGATGATATCGATCATCTGGGCAACAGGCGTATCCGTGCTGTGGGAGAGCTGCTCCAGAACCAGTACCGTATCGGTCTGTCCAGGATGGAGAGAGTGGTGCGTGAGCGCATGACCACCCATGACGCGGAGGATATTTCTCCCCAGTCCCTGATCAATATCAAGCCTGTCACGGCTGCGGTAAAGGAGTTCTTCGGATCTTCCCAGCTGTCCCAGTTCATGGATCAGAATAACCCCCTGGGCGAGCTGACCCACAAGAGACGTCTTTCCGCCCTGGGTCCCGGAGGTCTGTCCAGAGACCGGGCGGGATTCGAGGTTCGTGACGTACACTATTCCCATTATGGGAGAATGTGCCCCATCGAGACCCCTGAAGGTCCCAACATCGGTCTGATCAACTCTCTTGCAAGCTATGCAAGAATCAACGAGTACGGCTTTGTGGAGGCTCCTTACCGCAAGGTCGATAAGAGTGACCCTGCCAATCCCAGGGTTACGGAGGAGGTTGTCTATATGACCGCCGACGAGGAGGATAATTACCATGTGGCGCAGGCAAACGAAGCGCTGGATGCGGACGGCCACTTTGTCCGCACTACCGTGTCCGGCCGTTACCGCGAGGAAACCCAGGAGTATCCCCGTTCCATGTTTGACTACA
Organism: uncultured Lachnospiraceae bacterium; assembly: GCA_947385725.1. Classification (GTDB taxonomy): domain Bacteria; phylum Bacillota; class Clostridia; order Lachnospirales; family Lachnospiraceae; genus Acetatifactor. The sequence goes on from CANDMD010000070.1 coordinate 8,265, forward strand.
TGGACGTGTCTCCCCGTATGGTATTTTCCGTGGCGACTGCGTTGATCCCTTTCCTGCAGAATGACGATGCCAACCGTGCGCTGATGGGCTCCAACATGCAGCGTCAGGCAGTGCCTCTTCTGGTGACGGACGCTCCTGCGGTGGGTACAGGTATGGAAACGAAGACCGCGGTGGACTCCGGTGTCTGCATTCTGGCAAAGAAATCGGGTACTATCGATTATGTGTCATCGAGACTGATCCGTATGACCTGTGACGATGGAGAGAAGGCGGAATATCATCTGACCAAGTTTTCCAGAAGCAACCAGTCCAACTGCTACAACCAGAAGCCCATCGTATTTAAGGGCGACCATGTGGAGGAGGGACAGGTGATCGCGGACGGCCCTTCCACTTCCATGGGAGAGCTGGCGCTGGGTAAGAACCCGCTGATCGGCTTTATGACATGGGAGGGCTATAATTACGAGGACGCTGTCCTTTTGAGTGAAAGACTGGTGCAGGAGGATGTCTATACCTCTGTGCACATTGAGGAATATGAGGCGGAAGCCAGGGATACGAAGCTGGGACCTGAGGAAATTACCAGGGACGTCCCCGGCGTCGGCGACGATGCGTTGAAGGATCTGGACGACAGAGGTATCATCCGCATCGGCGCGGAGGTTCGCGCAGGTGATATCCTTGTGGGCAAGGTGACCCCTAAGGGCGAGACGGAGCTTACCGCTGAGGAGAGATTGCTTCGCGCGATCTTTGGCGAGAAGGCAAGGGAAGTCCGTGACACTTCGTTGAAGGTGCCTCACGGCGAGTACGGTATTGTAGTGGATGCCAAGGTGTTTACCAGAGAGAACAGCGATGAACTGTCTCCCGGAGTGAATCAGGCAGTCCGTATCTATATAGCGCAGAAGAGAAAGATTTCCGTGGGCGACAAGATGGCAGGCCGACACGGCAACAAGGGTGTGGTTTCCCGCGTGCTGCCCGTGGAGGATATGCCTTATCTGCCCAATGGACGACCTCTGGATATTGTGCTGAATCCGCTGGGTGTGCCTTCCCGTATGAATATTGGACAGGTACTGGAGATCCATCTTTCCCTGGCGGCAAAGGCGCTGGGCTTCAACGTGGCCACGCCTGTATTTGACGGCGCCAACGAGAATGATATCATGGATACGCTGGATCTGGCCAACGATTATGTGAACCTTCCCTTTGATGCCGATGAGGCGGCACAGTGGAAGGAGGAGGGGAGAACCACTACCGCGGACGGCAGGGAGTGGGGCGGCGAGACCTTTGAAAGTAAGCACAGCCAGGAACTGCTTCCGGAAGTGGTGGAGTACCTGTCAAAGAGCAGGGATCACAGGGAAGTGTGGTCCGGAGTGCCCATTTCCCGTGACGGCAAGGTCCGTCTCCGCGACGGGCGTACCGGCGAATATTTTGACAGCCCTGTAACCATCGGGCACATGCATTACCTGAAACTGCACCATCTGGTTGACGATAAGATCCATGCCCGCTCTACCGGACCGTACTCCCTGGTAACACAGCAGCCTCTGGGCGGTAAAGCCCAGTTCGGCGGCCAGCGTTTCGGCGAGATGGAGGTGTGGGCGCTGGAGGCATACGGCGCATCCTACACATTGCAGGAGATCCTGACGGTGAAATCCGACGACGTGGTAGGGCGTGTCAAGACTTATGAAGCGATCATTAAGGGAGACAACATTCCCGAGCCCGGTATACCGGAGTCCTTTAAGGTGCTGCTCAAGGAATTGCAGGCGCTGGGCCTGGATGTGAGGGTTCTTCGCGATGACCAGACCGAAGTCGAGATCATGGAAACCATTGATTACGGCGATACGGATTACCGCTATGAGATGGGTGATGACCGTAAATATGATGATTATGATAACGGCTCTTTGGGCGAGATGGGCTATCAGGCACAGGAGTTTGACGAGGACAGCGGTGAGCTGGTAAGCGCTGATGATGATGCCTATGACGAGGACGATGCATTTGAGATGGATGCAGACGATTTCGGCGGTGAGGATGATTACGAGTAAGGAACTGTCCGAAAATAACTTGTGCGGATTTAGACAAGTCAAATGCACAAATTATTAATGGACAGCTCCTAAGTGGGAATAGACAATTGCGAAAGCCTGAATGAGAGTGACGCCTTTGTTTAATGAGGGTTTTGCAATTACCTGTAAATGTGAAAATAGAAGGGAGTGCCATTAATGCCAGAAACAAAGAATGAAGCAACCTATCAGCCTATGACATTTGATGCCATTAAGATCGGATTGGCTTCACCTGAAAAGATTCGCGAATGGTCCCACGGCGAGGTTTTAAAGCCTGAGACAATCAACTACAGGACATTGAAGCCTGAGAGGGATGGTCTGTTCTGTGAGAAAATATTTGGTCCCAGCAAGGACTGGGAGTGTCACTGCGGCAAGTATAAGAAGATCAGGTATAAAGGCGTTGTCTGTGACCGGTGTGGCGTGGAAGTCACCAAGGCAAGCGTGCGAAGGGAGCGCATGGGACACATTGAACTGGCGGCTCCGGTGTCCCATATTTGGTACTTTAAGGGAATCCCCAGCCGGATGGGGCTGATCCTGGACCTGTCTCCCAGGGTGCTGGAGAAAGTCTTGTATTTTGCCTCCTATATCGTACTGGACGCTGGAGAAACCGGCCTGGATTATAAACAGATCCTGTCCGAAAAGGAGTACCAGGATGCAAGGGAGACCTATGGCAATAAGTTCCGTGTGGGAATGGGCGCGGAGGCGATCAAGGAGCTTCTGCAGGCCATTGACCTGGAGAAAGAGGCGGAGGAGTTAAAGACCGGTCTGAGGGAATCCTCCGGGCAGAAGCGCGCCCGCATTATCAAGAGACTGGAAGTGGTGGAGGCTTTCCGGGAGTCCGGCAACATGCCTGAGTGGATGATCATGGATGTGGTTCCTGTCATTCCTCCCGATCTGCGTCCCATGGTACAGCTGGACGGCGGACGTTTCGCAACCTCTGACCTGAATGACCTGTACAGAAGGATCATCAATAGAAATAACCGTTTGAAGAGACTGCTGGAGCTGGGTGCGCCTGACATCATCGTGCGCAACGAGAAGAGAATGCTGCAGGAGGCGGTGGACGCCCTGATCGATAACGGCAGGCGCGGACGTCCCGTGACAGGACCCGGCAACAGGGCGTTGAAGTCTCTGTCCGATATGTTGAAGGGTAAGTCCGGACGGTTCCGTCAGAACCTGCTGGGCAAGCGTGTGGATTACTCAGGACGTTCCGTTATCGTGGTGGGTCCCGAGCTGAAGATTTATCAGTGCGGCCTGCCCAAGGAAATGGCGATAGAATTGTTCAAGCCCTTTGTAATGAAGGAGCTGGTTGCAAAGCAGATCAGCCAGAATATCAAGAACGCAAAGAAATTAGTGGATAAGATGGATAACCAGGTATGGGATGTGCTGGAGGAGGTTATCAAGGAGCATCCTGTCATGCTGAACCGTGCTCCTACCCTGCACAGGCTTGGCATCCAGGCATTTGAGCCGATCCTTGTGGAAGGCAAGGCGATCAAGCTGCATCCTCTGGTATGTACGGCTTTCAACGCAGACTTTGACGGCGACCAGATGGCGGTGCATCTGCCTTTGTCTGTGGAGGCACAGGCCGAGTGCCGTTTCCTGCTGCTGTCGCCGAACAACCTGTTGAAGCCTTCTGACGGCGGGCCTGTGGCTGTTCCCTCACAGGATATGGTGCTGGGAATTTATTATCTGACACAGGAGAGACCCGGCGCTGTGGGCGAGGGCAGATATTATAAAAATGTCAATGAGGCCATCCTGGCATATGAGAACGGCGCCTGCACGCTGCATTCCAGGATTAAGGTTCGTGTGAGCAAGGTGAACGCAGCGGGGGAGACCGTTACCGGAATCGTGGAATCCACCCTGGGACGTTTCCTCTTCAATGAAATCCTGCCTCAGGATCTGGAATTTGTGGACAGAAGCAAGCCGGAGAATCTGCTGAAGCTGGAGGTGGATTTCCATGTGGGCAAGAAGGGGCTGAAGCAGATCCTGGAGAAGGTCATCAATATTCATGGCGCTTCCAAGACGGCCGAGGTTCTGGACGATGTAAAGGCCATTGGATACAAATACTCTACCAGAGCGGCCATGACGGTTTCCATTTCCGATATGACCGTGCCTGAGAAGAAGCCTCAGATGCTGGCGGACGCCCAGGCTACCGTAGACAGGATTTCCGCCAACTTCCGCCGCGGCCTGATCACGGAGGAGGAGCGTTACCGTGCGGTGGTAGAGACCTGGAACGAGACAGATAAGGAACTGACGGATGTACTGCTGGCAGGTCTGGATAAGTATAATAACATCTTTATGATGGCCGACTCCGGAGCCCGTGGTTCCAATCAGCAGATCAAGCAGCTGGCGGGTATGCGTGGACTGATGGCGGATACCACCGGCCGGACCATTGAGCTGCCTATCAAATCTAATTTCCGAGAGGGTCTGGATGTGCTGGAGTACTTTATGTCCGCCCACGGCGCCCGCAAGGGTCTGTCCGATACCGCGCTGCGTACCGCTGACTCCGGTTACCTGACCAGACGTATGGTGGACGTGTCCCAGGAGCTTTCCATCCGGGAGGTAGACTGCTGTGAGGGCAGGACAGAGATTCCCGGCATGGTGGTCAAGGCATTCATGGATGGAAAAGAGACCATCGAGAACCTGAAAGACAGGATTACAGGAAGGTATTCCTGTGAAGATATCATGGACGGGGACGGCAATGTGATCGTAAAACGCAACCACATGATCACTCCCAGTCGTGCCGCAAGGATTTTGAGCGTTGGCGTAAATGAAAAGGGCGAGCCCGTGGAGGCAGTGAAGATCCGTACCATCCTGACCTGCCGCTCCCATGTGGGGATCTGTGCGAAATGCTATGGAGCGAACATGGCTACCGGAGAGGCTGTGCAGGTGGGCGAGGCTGTCGGTATCATTGCGGCACAGTCCATCGGTGAGCCCGGTACGCAGCTGACCATGAGAACCTTCCACACCGGAGGTGTGGCAGGCGATGATATCACACAGGGTCTTCCCCGTGTAGAGGAGCTGTTTGAGGCCAGAAAGCCGAAGGGACTGGCGATCATTGCGGAGTTCGGCGGCAGGGCTGAGATCAAGGATACCAAGAAAAAGCGTGAGGTTGTCATAACCAATGACGAAACCGGTGAGAGCAAGACCTACCTGATCCCTTACGGTTCCCGCATCAAGATCATGGATGAACAGATTCTGGAGGCCGGAGACGAGCTGACAGAGGGCAGCGTGAATCCTCATGACCTGCTGAAGATCAAAGGCATCCGCGCCGTTCAGGACTACATGCTCCGTGAGGTACAGCGCGTATACCGCTTACAGGGCGTTGATATTGCGGATAAGCACATTGAAGTCATTGTGCGTCAGATGCTGAAGAAGATCCGCATTGAGAATAACGGTGATACGGAATTTCTGCCGGGAACACTGGTGGATGTCCTGGAATATGAGGATATGAATGAGAGATTGATCGCGGAGGGCAGGGAGCCCGCGGAGGGAAAGCAGGTGCTGCTGGGCATCACCAAGGCGGCGCTGGCAACCAATTCCTTCCTGTCAGCGGCTTCCTTCCAGGAGACTACCAAGGTCCTGACCGAAGCGGCCATCAAGGGTAAGGTGGATAACCTGATCGGTCTGAAGGAGAACGTGATCATCGGTAAGCTGATCCCTGTGGGAACCGGTATGAAGAGATACCGCAATACCAGACTGAGTTCGGATGAGATGGAGACGATCACGTTTGATGAACTTGATCTGGAGGAAGAGACTGAAATGGGCGCAGATCCTGAAATGGAGGAAGGAGCGGATCCTTCGTCAGATGATCTGGAAATGGAAGCGTCAGAAATAGAAACATTAGAAGAGACCGGGGAAATGAATGTGCCGGAAGAGACTGAAGAGCCGGAAGAAATGATGGAAGAAATAGAAGAGACGGCAGGAGAAATGGTTGCCGTAGCGGAAGACAGCGAATAGTATAGTCGGAGTAACAGGGCAATGCCGTATGGCATTGCCCTTGCGATGCCGTATGGCATTGCCCTTGTCGTCAAAGAAATGGAGTTATGACTCCGGTATGGAGGATTTATATGAAGGTTTTCGTCACTGGTGTAAAGGGTCAGTTGGGCTATGATGTCGTCAGAGAGTTGGAAAAACGCGGCATGGAGGCCGTTGGCGTGGATATTGAGGAAATGGATATCACAGATGCCGCCAGCGTGGAACAGGTGATCAAGGCGGCGGCTCCGGACGCGGTGATCCATTGTGCGGCATATACGGCAGTGGACGCCGCGGAGGAGAATGAGACGGTGTGCCGGATGGTCAACGCGGATGGTCCCCGCAATATTGCACGTGTCTGCAGGGAACTGGATATCAGGATGCTGTGCGTCAGCACAGATTATGTGTTTGACGGACAGGGAGAGCATATCTGGGAGCCGGAGGATGTGTGTGCTCCCAAGAGTGTCTATGGACAGACCAAATACGAGGGAGAACTGGCGGTACAGGAGATCCTGGAGAAGTACTTTATCGTGCGTATCGCGTGGGTGTTTGGCAGGAATGGGAAGAACTTTGTGAAAACCATGTTGAAGCTGGCCGAAACCCATGACACGATCACGGTGGTAAACGACCAGTTCGGCTCCCCCACTTACACTTTTGATCTGGCAAGGCTGCTGGTGGATATGATCCAGACAGATAAGTATGGCGTATACCATGCCACAAACGAGGGGTTCTGCTCCTGGTATGATTTCGCCTGTGCGATCTTCAGGGAAGCGGGTGTGAATGTGAAGGTGGTTCCCGTCACTTCGGCAGAATACGGGGCAAAGGCGAACCGTCCCATGAACAGCCGTATGAGCAAAGAGAGACTGACGGAGAACGGTTTCGAGAGACTACCTTCCTGGGAGGACGCCCTGAAGAGATATATAGCGGAAATAGCGTAAATTAGAGAAAAAAATGATTGACAATGCATCCGTAAGCGGCTATACTAATAAAGCATGCGTGCGGATGCTCTTTTTTTGTGGGCATGCAAAAGTATACTATCATTTAGAAAGAGGTGAAACAGAATGCCAACATTTAACCAGTTAGTAAGAAAGGGACGTCAGACCTCTGCAAAGAAGTCAACAGCACCCGCTCTCCAGAAAGGCTACAATTCCCTTCACAAGAAGGCGACCAATGTATCCGCTCCCCAGAAGCGTGGTGTATGTACTGCCGTAAAGACTGACACTCCTAAAAAGCCTAACTCAGCTCTTAGAAAGATTGCCAGAGTACGTCTTTCCAACGGAATCGAGGTTACAAGCTATATTCCCGGTGAAGGACACAATCTGCAGGAGCACAGCGTTGTTTTGATCCGTGGCGGCAGAGTAAAGGATCTGCCCGGTGTGAGATATCACATTATCCGTGGTACCCTTGATACCGCAGGCGTATCTAACAGAAAGCAGGCTCGTTCCAAGTACGGCGCTAAGAGACCTAAAGAAGCAAAGAAGTAATTCGGAGTATTTGCTTCAAGGGAGATTCGGGACAAATCTAAACGAAACTAAGAAAGTGTTGGAATTCTGTCATACAGATAAACAGCACGAACACTTGGGGAAACACATGTGAGTACCGATGATTTAACGAACTGATTTTAGTTAAGGAGGGAAGAACCGTGCCACGTAAAGGACATATTCAGAAAAGAGATGTATT